>JAYVRW010000175.1:0-20630 GCA_043775925.1 Blastocatellia bacterium | reverse complement strand
AAACCGGACGAAGTAAAACCGATGGTGGAAGCAAAGTACTCACAGATTCGGGACACTTTATTAGCGACTCCTGATTTGCCGATGTGGTATGACTTTTATGATTATGTCTACCTTTATGAAGTGCCGACCTGGGTTGAGGCGCGCTACAATTATTTACAGACTCTCTCGCCTGATCAAAGTCTTGGCGGAAGAGCAGATGATCGCTCTCAACTCCGAAAAGAAAATAGACAGACCGTTCGAGGAAGCGGATTTGTGATTGCACCACGTGAGGTAGTTAGACCCTAAAGTAAGTTGCAAAGCTACAATTCAGATCAACCATGATGGGGTCATGGTCAGCAATCTGATCTCCATTTTTGTTTCGCAAGCCTGAAATTGTGTGAGGTTTCAGGCTTGCAATTTTTGTTGTTACATCAATTACTTCGTCATCACGCAGCGCGACGACATTTCTCCCGATCATCCAATCTAAACGAAAATCCAATTGCCCATGGTACCGCGCCATTTGTCGGTTAATTGCTTTTGTCAAAAATCCAGGCAGCGTCGCAGCGTCTTCCAGAATTGTCATCGGCACATAACAGCTCACATCGTCGCTGTTGAAGCTCACTTCGCTAAATCCATGTTTTTTGAGCAGAGCAAAAAGTGGTTCGCGTGATTGTGGAGCTTTAATACTTTGTCGCAAGTGATCTGCATCTGAAAACATCAACCGTAAAAATCCCTGCAGCGTCGTCAGCATTCCGCCACGCGCAAACGTATTACTGTTAAAATCTCCGGCGATCATGGCACTCGTTGGCGCTTCCGGTTTTTCCAACTCCTGCACAATAGCGGCAATTTGCCTGGCACGGCAGGACGGAGCGTTGCGAACTTCGAGGTGCGTACTAACCACTGCCAGATGTTTTCCTTTGATCTCAAATTCCGCCATTAAAGCATTGCGATTGCCGATGCGTTTTTCGACATGCTCGAAATGGTCATAACACAGCGGCAAGTCAATCACGCGCGGATTCAAAATCGGATAACGCGACAAGATCGCATTCCCCTGCAACGCCGTCGTGTTTTCGCCTTCCATCAACAAATCATCGCCGTAGCCTTTCGAGAATTCCAAGTAACAAGGCGCGAACGCTACGTGCATCTTCAGGGCTTCGCCGAGCGCTTGCGCAACGTGTGCCTGATGCGAACGATTCATTCCGACATCGGCTTCATTGATGGAAATAATATCGGCGTACCGCAAAATTGGATGCGTTAGAAAAGTCTCGATAACAGAATCAAGATGCTTCCCTTTTTCAATATTCCAGTGCGCAAGGCGGACGAAATCATTAATGAGTGGCTTGGTATTTGCGGCAGTGAAAATTTGTGCAGTTGTTAATAATTGCGCAAGGTAGGATTGATATTTTTTAAATTCGGCAGAACCAAGCAGCTCAGGTTTGGTAGCGAAACCTTTGAGTTCAGAAATAATTGATTGATGATTAATGATTTGATCCATCACTCAAAAAGGCTCTTAATCTCGTCAATCGCACGCTCATGAATCACACCATTGCTGCCGACGACACCATTCATATTGCGAATCTCTTTGGTGTTGTAAAGTAGATCATTGCCATTACGATCCGTCATTATTCCACCCGCAGCTTCGAGGATTGCCTGTGGAGCGCAAGTATCCCATTGATTCGTTTTCGAGCCGAGATGTAAATATAAATGCGCCCGCGCTTCAGCCAGAATTCCGACTTTTAAGCCGACACTGCCTGATTGAATTTTATTTGAAATGCCAAGCTTGGCATTAATGTGATCAACCTGTGGCGAGTGATGCGAACGGCTCATCGCGGCACTCATCCGAGAAAAATCTGTTTGGGGAGAAACATGTAATCGCTTCGTTGTGAGTGGCTCTTCCAAATAAGCTCCCAGACCTTTGGCAGCGTAATACATTTTATTATTCGTCGGTTGGAACACAACTCCGAGTTCAGGTTGACCGTTAATCGCTAAGCCGATCATCACCGAAAATTCTCCGATTTTTTCAATAAATTGTTTAGTTCCGTCCATCGGATCAACAAACCAGACACGCGATTTGCTCAAACGTGCAGCATCGTCCACAGCCTCTTCGGAAAGAATTCCATCAGCAGGAAATTGTCGGCGTAATTCTGCGACAATTAGCTCATTGGCAGATTTGTCGGCTACCGTAACGGGGTCATCATGCCCCTTCCATTCAACCGTATGATCGCTGCCGTAAATTTCCAACAAGATGCGACCGGCTTCGCGGGCAATGTTTTTAGCGACTTCAAGTTCTCGTTCCATTTCACCTCAGAAAAATTATTATTGTTCAGAGCAGCACTCTAACAAGCGCGAAATGAATTGGCGAGCAGTAGAGCAAGAATCGCCATAATTCCCATTTACGTTGTCATAAACATCTGGCAAGCACTCTCGAAGAGCGAAATTTTATCTACTGGCTCTTAGTTCTGAAATAATGTACATTAACGCTTACCTGTGATCGCCCCTCCGTTGCTCCGACGGTTAAGGTTATGCAACACCTGAAGCAGATTTTCATCGCCCTCATCATCGTTTCCGCCCTCTTATTGTTGGCGATCATTCCCTTACAGCAAATTGCTGCGCCGGCTCCATTAATGTCCAATATGGTGGCACCGCCACCCAATGAAGTTCGTGCTTTGTGGGTGGTGCGTGAAGCGATGACTTCGCCAGCCGAAGTTTCCAAGATGGTGAAGAGCGCCAAAGAGGCCGGATTTAATACCCTGATTGTGCAGGTTCGCGGACGCGGAGATGCCTATTACAATGCGCGCTGGGAACCACGCGCTTCAGCCCTCGAAAATGAATCAACTGATTTCGATCCCCTCGCACAAGCCATTAAAGAAGCACACGCCGCCGGGCTGACAGTTCATGCGTGGATCAACACTTTTCTGGTCGCGGATGCGGCGAGCCTGCCAAAATCACCCGATCATGCAATGTACAAACATCCCGAATGGTTAGCTGTCCCTCGGGGCATTGCGGCGGAACTTTATCGTGGTGATCCGAAATCTGAAACTTACAGCAACACGCTGGTGAGCTATGCGCAGAACAATAAAGAAGAACTCGAAGGCATTTTCTTTTCTCCCGCACATCCCAGCGTCAAAGAACAGATTTATAATTTGTGGATTGACATCACCGAACGCTATGACGTAGACGGTTTGCACTTCGATTATATTCGCTATCCCAATCGGCAATTTGATTACAGCCGGACTTCGCTGGATCGCTTTCGGGCAGAATTGGAAAAAACCATGTCTCCCGAAGAACGCAAACGATTGGCAGATGCTTCCGCGAACGATGCGTTGGTGTATGTGAACACTTACCCTGATCGCTATTCGCAATTCCAGCGCGATCAGGTGACAGATTTAGTTGAACGGGTCTATCAGGGAGTCAAAGCGCGTAAGCCACAGGCAATCGTTTCGGCGGCAGTCTTTGCCAATGATAAGGACGCTTACGAAGCGCGTTGTCAGGATTGGAAATTATGGCTCAAGCGCGGCATTCTTGATGTCGTTTGTCCGATGGCTTACTCAGAAAGCACGGAAACGTTTACACGGCAAATCGCAGTCGCAGTGGGAGCTAAAGGCAAAAACCAGGTCTGGGCAGGAATTGGCAGTTGGCTGATCCCTGTGACGAGTTCGCTTGAAAAAATCAGCGCCGCCCGCGAAAAGGGCGCACAGGGCTTTATCCTTTTTTCCTATAACGCAGCCGTACAATCCTCAGAAGTAAATCCGAACGCCGATTATTTATTGCGTGTCCGTGATGCCCTCAAAACCAAGTCGAAGTAAATACGAATTATTTGAAGAAAATCGGGGGTGCCTTCCACCCGTAGGTTTCCTCTCAATGGCTCTGGATTTCCCACGATGTTCCCGCGAATACAGTGACAAGCTGAGATCATCAAAGCTTTTCCATCGCGTTTGCTGTTTGGCGACAAGCTAAAAATCAGATTTTAGCTTTGTAAATTCGACGATCAACACAAAACTTAAAAAATCTACCGAGACTCCTTAAATTACCCTGATCTTACACGACAACTTATTTAAGCTGTGCTTTAATAATCAACTTCTTGCTCTATGAGTAGCTTGTGTTTTTTTAGCTCTATAACAGGCTGTGGAATTATTTAAAGAAAAACCCAGGCTCAGTCCCCTATTTTACTGAGCCTGGAACCCTCCTCGCCAAATTGCCAGAAAGCTAAGGAGTTTTTGAGTGGGGGGAGTTGAGACTTCTATGTGAGTCTCTTAATTAAGGGGGGGTGAGAAGAAAAAATTACACTCACTCTGATAATTTTTTCGACTTGCAGAGAACCCCCCTCTTTTTTCATTGCCTCCAGTATCCAATTGAAGGCTTATAATTCGGACCACCCATCCTGCTACCATTCTCGTGTTTGGCTTGCTATGCCAAATATGCTCCCTTCCTAGTTGGTCAGGAGCGGAATACCACCTGCCGCTAAGAAGTGATAATGCCTGGATTTCGTGAATCAAGTGCTGTGAGATACTATTGAAAGGCTCTAAAATTCAGGCGAAAGCTTTGAATATTGCATCATTTACTCTCCTTGATTGATGATACGGAGATCGGTTAACAAGCTATCTAAGGCAAAACCAAAAAATCAGAGTTGAAATTTCATCAAGATTACTGTCAGCGCTAGTCCTCAACAATTCACCAAAGGTTTTTTGGATTTGCAAGAAACTCATCTGTGAAGAGTTGCTCAAAGATTTTGGATTCAAAGATAGCCGCCAACACGGTTGCCGCATATAAAGTCCCGGCTACAATCGCTAAAAATTCTACGTGACCTACCTACCTCTTCATTCAATAAATAGAACTACGTGGTTTTTCTACGTATAAGGACTAATATCTTAAAAAGTTTTACAGAATTTTACTATTAGCTCAATGCGTAGAAATACGTGTTTTTGCATAAGTATAAATACCTAGAGCGTTTTCAGGAGGAGAACCGGACTCGCCATCAGCCCCCACGACCTTAGCGCCTCGCGGAAAAGCGCTAACAAATTCGATGAGCCTTAACTCTGTCGCAACCTGAAATGCGGTATCGGTTGGGATGGGGAAAAACGATTGGATGTCTGGCTCTTACTGGTTATGCATCTGGTTATTGAGAGCCAATTTATGAGAGTTTTTGTGAGATGCAAGATTAGCCAATAACTATCTTGATGGACTGGTAGATGACGCTCTCGGCTTGCCGGAAAAATTGCCAAGCCTGAAAAAACACGAAGGCGTAAAGCCGAGAGAAAAATAGTTTTCAAAACCTGGCGACAAGCAAGCGCAATCATCAGAAAGAAGAGAGTCTGAGTGATGAACTACTGTTTTGCACTTGCTTGAAGCCTATCAGCTTAAACTGTTAGCCAATTTACCTTCCTTGTAATTCTTTATAAACATATTTTGACAGTTCGCTGATTTGTTCCTGACTCAAAGTATCTTTGAACGAGGTCATTCCGTTGCCACCGTTGGTAATTTGTTTGGCTAATTCTTCGACAGAATGGCTCATCGGCTTGGCGGTTTTGAAGCCTGGCCCAATCCCACCTTCACCATTGGCTCCATGACAGGCAGCGCATTTTTGCTCAACGTACAAAGCCTTCGCCGCCGCTGTATCTTTTGGAGCAATGGCAGATGATCCGCCTGAACAGGCAGCAGCCAGAACTGCGGCGAATAAAGTCATCATTTTTATTTGTTTCATATTGGGTTCCTTCTGTAAATTTTTCTGTAGCTTTTCATCAGCTAATGATCTTTAGTTGCCTGTTGCCAGAGAGAACTCCGCACATCAGGCACTCATGAACAAGATTGGCTCCGAACATCGTCACTTAGTTGTAATTCTGATGTTGGGTGAATAATGGAAAAGATTTAGCGAAAGATCAACTCCTGCGAGTCATGTTGTTCAGCTATAATCCCTAGTATTGACAATCAGCAGCAACTGCTCTAATTTTTTCTTGTCCCCTAATTCAGTATTTATGTTCAATTAAATAAAGCTCTCATCCTGCTGTGAATGCTTCCGGCATTCGCAAATTCTAACTCGTGACTCAAATAAGGAGACCGTTATGGGTAGCAAATTGAACTTTACCGATCAGGAAAATTTTTATAGCCAGTTACTTGAGCTTGAAGCCAAAAAAGAAGCTTATGATGTGGATACGGGCATCATGGAAGTGAAAAATCTTCCGTTGCGGTTGCTGCATCACATCGGGATCAGTAAAGAAGAAATCGCGCACAAACAACATAAAATGATCGAAGAAAGCGATTTCATGCTGGATTTCGTCGAGCCAATGGTGACGAAATTAAATACGATGATCGGGCGGTTTCAGGAAGCGCGCGGCTATGAATTCTCAGTCGAAGCCGATGATTACGATACGATCAAGATTCATGCACATCCTCGTACGAGCTAAAGAAATTCGCAGCGTTCAAAAGCACAGTTAGTATGTTGATGCCTTTCTCAGGCGCGATAGGGAAAGTGTATCAGGGTTCTGACTTGACAAGAATCTGACCTGATTTTTTTTCAATGCCAATCGCTGATCGTGTCACGCCTCTTCGTTTTCCAGCCTGAGCATTTTCAATCACGTCAGTATTTATTAGAATTTTCTGAGCTGTAAAAATATTACTTTTATGTGCTTCTGATGAAAATCCTGAGCAGAACAGCTAAAAATAAGATATGATGCATTCAGGTTTTTAACGGAGGTATCTGACTTGAACTCAACAATGAAACAAGTGCTGGTTTGGGTGCTCATGATCATGGGCGCAGTCGTCATCTATGCTGTTTTGAATCGCAATGCGACCAACATCAAAGAGATTACCTACCTGGAGCTAATGCAAAAAATTGGTTCCAAGGAAGTCGCTACTGTGACGATCAAGCCTGGCGAAGTGACAGGCGAAATGACCAGCCATACAAAATTCACGAGCAAAATTTCGGGCGACGCAGTCGCTGCAAAACTAACAGAAGAACTGGTTAAGAATAATATTGAAGTCAAATTCGATTCATCTTCTTCAACCGGCCTACTCGCTAACATTTTGATTACCTGGGCGCCGATTTTGCTGATTGCCGCCTTCTGGATTTTCATGCTTCGGCAGATGCAATCCGGCGGGAACAAAGCATTATCCTTCGGGAAAAGTCGCGCGAAGCTATTGTCAAATCAGCAGAAGCGCGTGACCTTCAAAGACGTTGCCGGAGTTGAAGAAGCCAAAGAGGAGCTTCAGGAAATTATTGAATTTCTCAAAGAACCGCAAAAATTCCAAAAGCTGGGCGGACGCATTCCCAAAGGCGTATTAATGATGGGGCCTCCAGGCACAGGTAAAACTTTGCTGGCGCGTGCCATCGCAGGTGAAGCCAACGTCCCGTTCTTTTCGATTTCCGGTTCAGACTTTGTCGAAATGTTTGTCGGAGTCGGCGCTTCGCGTGTCCGAGACCTGTTCGAGCAAGGTAAAAAGAATGCTCCCTGCATCATTTTCATTGATGAAATTGATGCGGTTGGTCGTCATCGCGGAGCCGGACTTGGCGGCGGTCATGACGAACGTGAACAAACGCTGAACCAACTGCTGGTCGAGATGGACGGCTTTGAATCCAACGATGGAGTCATTCTCATCGCTTCAACTAACCGGCCTGATGTCCTTGACCCGGCGTTACTTCGTCCTGGTCGTTTTGATCGCCGGGTTGTAGTGAATCGTCCTGATGTTCGCGGGCGGGAAGGAATTCTCGCAGTTCATACCCGAAAAATTCCGCTTGGCGAAGACGTAGATGTTTCTGTCATTGCTCGCGGGACACCTGGTTTTACCGGAGCTGACCTTGCGAATCTTGTCAACGAAGCTGCACTCAATGCCGCTCGCTTCAACAAAAAAGTTGTGGCGATGTTCGACTTTGAATGGGCTAAAGATAAGGTCATGATGGGAGCCGAACGTAAATCTGCGGTGATGTCCGAAGAAGAGAAAAAGACTACGGCGTATCACGAAGCCGGGCATACGATCATTGGCATGAAAGTGCCAAATGCTGATCCGGTTCACAAAGTCACAATTATTCCGCGTGGAATGGCTTTGGGATTGACGCAACAATTGCCTGAAGGTGATCGTTACACTCACTCTTCGGAGTATATCGAAGGTTCGATAGCCATTCTGATGGGCGGACGTTTAGCTGAAGAAATTTACTTAGGCAAGATTACCACCGGAGCTTCCAACGATATTGAGCGGGCTACTGAAATGGCTCGCAAGATGGTTTGTGAATTCGGAATGTCGAGCCTGGGGCCATTAACCTTTGGCAAAAAAGAAGAGCAGATATTTCTGGGACGCGAAATTTCCCAGCATCAGGATTACAGCGAAGACACCGCGATCAAAATTGATCAGGAAGTCACTCGTATCGTGATGGATCAGTATGAACGCGCTCGCCAGATCATGCTTGATAATAAGGAGACGACGGAGCGATTGGCTTTAGCGTTACTTGAAAAAGAAACGTTGGATGCTGTTCAGATTCGTCGCATCATCGCCGGACTTCCCCTTGATGATGATACAACTCCGACACCGGACAATAATAGACCGGTTCAGGCTGATAAAGAACCAATGCTGAAGCCGATTTTACCGCCAATTACGGGTGGTAATCCGGCCACTGCATAAGTAAAAAAAGTTCTGCTAAAAATAAAAGTGGCGATTGAGAATTTCTCAGTCGCCGCTTTTTTTGTTGCCAATTAATCGGGAGTTGTAGCTCTCCAGTTAAGCCTCAGTGCCGTGGCATTTCTTATACTTCTTGCCCGAACCGCATGGACAAGGATCATTGCGACCAACTGTCGGCTCGTTACGAATATATGTTTTAGGCGCACCAGATTCCTGTGATCCAGCAGCGGCTACACTCGCATTTGCCTTGCTGAACGTCACTTCACCACGACGCGGACGACGCGGCGCTACCTGCTCTTGCGGTGGAGCTTCCAGCACAAATTGGGTACGATATAACCGTTTCACGGTCTCGCTATCAATTCTGTAAAGCATCGCTTCAAAGATGGAGAAGGATTCTTTTTTATACTCAACGAGCGGGTCTTTCTGACCATAACCGCGAAGGTTAATCCCCTCTTTCAAATGATCTATCGCCAGCAAATGATCTTTCCATTGAGCATCTACAATATTCAGCATCGTGTAGCGTTCAAAATATCGTAAGCCTTCAGCTCCGATCATTTCTTCTTTCGCTGCGTAATCTGCTTTTAATTTATTCCAGATTGCTTCTTGTAAACTGTGACGATCAACGCCTTCCGTCTTGATGCCTTCAGCGTCAAGGTCAAGTCCGAATTGTTCGAGCATTTGAATTTTCAAACCCTGAACATCAGCTCCATTTTCAACACTGAAATGCGTTTCGAGAATACTTTCCAGAACGCCTTCGGCTGATTCCTGAATTTGCTGACCGAAATCGCTGTTTTCCAACAAATCACGGCGCATTGTATAAATCGTGCTGCGCTGTTTATTCATCACGTCATCGTATTTGATGAGGTGTTCACGAATCGTGAAGTTATGCGCTTCGACGTTTTTCTGAGCCGCTTCAATGCGTTTGCTGACGAGCTTGGATTCAATCGCCACGCCTTTTTCCATGCCGAGCGATTGCATAATCGAACGCAAACGATCCCCTGCAAAGATGCGCATCAAATCATCTTCGAGTGAAAGGAAAAAGCGAGATTCTCCCGGATCGCCCTGCCGTCCAGCACGACCGCGAAGCTGATTATCAATCCGTCGTGATTCATGCCGCTCAGAACCGAGAATATACAAGCCGCCCAAGCTGGTGACTTCTTTATGTTCGACTTCAATGTCCGGTTTGACCTGAGCAATCGCCGCCTCAAGTTGTTCTTCAGTAGCTTCGTTTGGATCAACTTCCTGACGTTTCAGCAACTCACGGCCTAAAAAGTCGGCATTGCCGCCCAGCAGAATATCCGTACCACGACCCGCCATGTTGGTCGCAATCGTGACGGCGCCCTTGCGTCCGGCCTGGGCTACAAATTCGGCTTCGCGTCCGGCATTTTCCGGCTTCGCATTCAGCAGGTTATGCTTGATGTTGGACTTCTGTAAGCGGCGCGAAATGATTTCAGAATTTTCTACCGAAGCCGTACCAACCAGCACAGGCTGACCTTTTTCGTGCAATTCCTTGATCTCTTCCGTGATCGCGTCCCACTTCTCATCAAGCGTGCGATAAATCACATCAGACTGATCTTTGCGAACCATCGGACGATGCGTCGGGATCGAAGTCACATCCAAATTATAAATCTTGGCAAATTCGACCGATTCTGTTTCGGCTGTTCCCGTCATTCCGCAGAGCTTATGATACATACGGAAATAATTTTGTAGCGTGATCGTCGCGTATGTTTGTGTTTCTTTTTCGATCTTGACGCCTTCTTTGGCTTCGACCGCCTGATGCAATCCGTCAGACCAACGGCGACCAGGCATTACGCGACCAGTAAACTCATCCACTATGACGACTTCGCTGTCTTTGATGATGTAATTTTTGTCGAGCTGATAAAGCGTATGCGCTACCAATGCCTGTTGCAGGCAATGCAGCATTTCCATGTTGGAAGGATCGTAAAGATTTCCGCAGCGCAGTAATTGCTCAGATTTTTCAATCCCGGCTTCCGTCAAAGTCGCGCTGTGCTGCTTTTCATCAACCTGATAATCAACGTCGCGTGTCAGACGCGGAATCGTATCGTTCGCGTCGTAATATCTGGTCGTCGAATCTTCCGATGCGCCGGAAATAATCAGCGGCGTTCGCGCTTCGTCAATTAGGATGGAATCAACTTCATCTACCGCTGCGAAGTGATGTCCGCGCTGGACACACGACACGACATCAAATTTCATGTTGTCGCGGAGGTAATCAAAGCCAAATTCGTTATTCGTCCCGTAGGTAATATCCGCGTTGTACGCAGCCTGACGTTCGGCATCATCCAAATCGTGCTGAATAATTCCAACGGTCAGACCGAGGAATTTATAAATTCTGCCCATCCATTCCGCATCGCGTCGCGCCAGATAATCGTTGACAGTGATGACGTGAACGCCTTTTCCTACCAGAGCGTTTAGATAAGTCGGCAAAGTAGCGACCAGCGTTTTACCTTCGCCGGTTCGCATTTCTGCGATCATTCCCTTGTTCAGCGCCATCCCGCCGATCAACTGGACATCGAAATGTCGCATTCCCGTAACGCGGACAGAGGCTTCGCGCACACAAGCGAAAGCTTCCGGCATAATTTCTTCCAGCGCTTCCAGCTCCAGTGTTTTGTAGGCTTCGCGGGTTAAATCGTCAGAGCCTTCCAGGCGCGTCTTCAAGCGTTCCTTGAACTCAACGGTTTTCGCACGGAGTTGGTCATCGGATAAACTTTTGAAAGAATCTTCCAGAGAATTGATCTGCGCAACGATAGGCCACAGCTTTTTTAATAAGCGTTCATTAGCTGAGCCAAATATTTTAGTAAGAGCTTTTTCTACGGCATTCATGAAATAAAGAGCCTCGTGGACAAGAAATAAAGATCAGGGCTGACCGGAAACAAGCCGCGATTCTAGTTGAAGGTCACAGACAGCGTCAAGCATTGGTTTTCCCAATCTTGATTACGAAGCCCGGAGGCAGAGAGTTCGATAAATAAGGAAAGGTTAATTCAGGACGTTTTGTAGAGGATTTGGAAAATCTAAGGTTGTCAAAAAATAGGTGAGCGTGCTAGGATGCACCCCTTCGATTCGCCGTTCAGCATGCGGAGAGCTGGCAGAATGGCTATTGCACCAGTCTTGAAAACTGGCGTCCGAAAGGGCATGGGGGTTCGAATCCCTCGCTCTCCGCCACTTCACTTAGTCTTAATTAGAAATATCCATCAACGAAAGAATGTAATTGGAACAATTCCCGCCGCTTCTACGGGGTCAAGTTCATGATGGTCTGAGGTAATGAACTTACCGCCTACTCGTAACGTCAGGGACAACCCAAGCGCATCAGCCAGAGACATCCGATGCGAGCCTTTGAGTTTTCCGGCTTCACGCCAGAATGCATTATCGAAATCTGAGCGTGTAGCAATGCCAAGACTTGCCAAAAGATTTATCGTTTGATCCGCCGCTGTTTCGCCGCTTGCCCGAAATACCTGATACCAGATTTCACACAAATTGATTGCGTGTGCGAGACAAACAGAGTTTGGTTCGTTCAAAATATTCTCGATGACTTCCGCACCCGGTTCGTTTGTCAGAAAGGCAATCATTGCCGTTGAATCCAAAACGTAAATCATTTGCTTTCCCGTTCCAATTCAAAATGCTTCTCTGCCAGAAATTCATCAACTGACGGTAAGACACCTTTCAAGCTACCACGCGCTTGTCGAATAGCAGCAAATCTTGCGGCTCGATCATTCGGCACATCCTTAGCGTGAAGCGCTTCAATCAACTTCTGACGCTCTGTGTAAGGCAAAGCCTGGGCAGATTGTATCAACGATTCCAATGTACTCATCTTGTTCTCTCCTTTTATAGTTTTCTTCGCCGACGGGAGCCTCGTATCGGTGAAACTCTCAGTCGCCCAGCAACTTGATTCGCTGAAAGTAAGTCAAATTGTATATTCGATAGTACCCAGAAAAAAATTCTATCGCAAATAATTTATTTTGCTCACTTTTTGAATGAACGTTGAGTTGCCGAATAAAAATTTGTATATGATTAAATCGAAGCTAATACAAATTAAAAGTGAATTCTAGTGACATTCTTACGCTAACTGCTTTCCCATCTTTTATAGCAGGGGCAAAACGTATTTGCTTAGTAGCAGATATAGCTGCGTCGTTTAAACCATCTGGCAGTCCCCGTATCACCCTAATATTTTTAATTTGATTCTCTGGTGTGAACACGGCACTTACCAAGATTGTCCCAGCTACACGATTGCGCCGTGCTTCTGGCGTATAAGAGGGCTTCGGTTTATTTAGAATAGTGGGCTTTAAAGTAGAGGTAGCAGGATAAACATCTAAGATTTCGACCTCGGCCAACTGTGACTTCATTTCAGGTGAATCTGATGAATGACTCGCCATTTTTTTATAAAAAATCTCACCCGTTCGTATATCGTAAAGAACCAAGCCTCTGTACTCAGCTTCGATATTATAATCATAGTAAGTTATAAGATTTGGATCACTAATTGTTGCATCATCCACGTTCTTGTCTTTTGATAAAAATGGATCAGAAAGCTTGGCAAGTATAAGCACTCGAATGTAGGGTTTGATTCTAATTGCTTTGTTTCTTTCGATCTCAAAAGAAACATCATTCTCGAAATTAGCTACTTTCCATAGATTAAGATTTATTGAGACCTCGCTTCTAACTTTTATTCTCTTTTTGACACCAAACGCATTTTGACCAATAAAAGAACCTATATTCGTTGTCGAATTTATTAAGGTTAGAGTGACAGACTTCGAGTCGTAGCTTGGCTCATCGTTAATAGCCAAAATAAATTTGGATTCATCTGCTTCGTAGGATAAATTGAAACCATCGTAATAAAAGGCATATAGACTATTAAAGTTCAATGATCCGGTAAGAGGTACTAAATATTCCTTTTCCAGACGTGCATCAAATTCACTGGTAGTCTCGAATTCCCCTTTAGACAGTTTCCTTACTCGCTGATTTAAGTTCTTAACAAGCTCTCTCGGTGAATTCCCGATATAGCCAGGTAAGAGATGAGAGTTTTTTATATCTAAAGGCGTCGTGCTGTAACGAATTTGCTGACCTATTGCCGATCCACAATTAAAAGAAAAGAAAAAAACCAATACCCATTTCACTCGAAGATTAATCATAGGTGAAGCTCCTATTACTGAGGCAGTTTTTAGTATTTATCATTTTCCCAGCCTTTATATTGGAGGTCGGCTGATTTATTTGTAGCTTCAGGCAGGTGTAGTCTAATTCTCACAATTCTATTTTGCAACGGCTGAGCATCTTGTCTATGCCGCCAGTTGTTATGTTGACCGATACGAATAGATGCGCGGGTTATCTACATTAATCACCAAATTCAATGTCTCGCTTCGGTGCTTCAGGATTGCAGCGTGCAATTCCAAAATTCGAGGGAAGCGTGGTGATTTTGCATCGCACGACAAGCAAGTTCTTACTTCGATATTGCGCAGATACACATTATCAAAACCAGATTCGACGTAGTGCCAAGTTTGTCCTTTGAGAATTTCGGTTTCACCATTGCATAGTTCGCACTTCATAGAATTTCTGCCTATTCCCCTCGCTGTTTCGTCGCCTCAATCTCGCCAACTTTATGCAGTTTCATCATTGATGACAGGCTTGGTTGTTCGGGGAGGCGTCCGGCCATCGCAATAATTGTTTGGCCTTTTTGGACTACGCCGCGCCGGATTAATTCTTCGTCGGCTTGCGCGAGTAATTCAAAGCTGAGGCAGTTGAAATTTAATAAATGCGGTTCCAATCCCCAAATGGCTGAGAGTGAATTTCTGGTTTTTTCGTGTGGCGTGAAGGCGATCACTCGCGCACGGGGGCGTAAGGCTGCCAGATGTCGCGCCATGGTGCCTGATTTACTGAAGACAATAATTAATGGAGCTTGCAGCTCTTGTGCAGCGTAAATCGCTGCTTCGGCAATGGCGCGACCTTCGGTTCCTTTTTGTAATCCATGATTAATTTCGCGCGTTCGATCCAATTGTGCGGCACAGGATTTTTCGGTGAATTCGATGATGCGCGACATGGTTTCGACGGCGGCTACCGGATAGGCTCCGACGGCAGTTTCGGCGGAGAGCATTACGGCGTCAGTACCGTCAATAATGGCGTTCGCCACGTCAGAAGCTTCGGCGCGAGTGGGACGCGGTTCGTGCGTCATGGATTCCAACATCTGCGTGGCAGTTATCACTAATTTTTCGGCGGCGTTGGCTTTGGCAATGATTTGCTTCTGGTAAAACGGGACGCTTTCCACCGAAGATTCAACGCCTAAATCTCCGCGCGCAACCATTACGCCATCACAGGCTTCGATGATGCCGTCGAGGTCTTGCAGAGCTTCCAGCTTTTCGATTTTTGCAATTAACGGCGTATTTGCGCCCAAAAACTCAATTAATGTTTTCGCGCCGATACAATCACGCGAACTGCGCACAAACGAAAGCGCGACGTAATCTACCTGCTGCTCAATACCGAAGCGCAGATCAGAATGATCTTTTTCCGTCATCGAAGGCGCAGAGATTTTAACGCCGGGTAAATTAATGCCTTTATTTTCTCCGAGAATTCCACCGTTCACGACGTGGCAGGCAACATCAGCGGATTCGACGCGCTCGACCTGTAATTCGATTAAGCCGTCGGCTAATAAAATTCGATCTCCAACACTCACATCTTTTGACAAATGCTTGTACGTCGTCGAAACGCAGCCTTCTTCGCCTAACACGTCGCGTGTCGTAATCGTCAAACTATCTCCAGCTTTCAGGTTAAGAAACACCCCATCGCGGAGTTTTCCCGTCCGAATTTTGGGGCCGCTCAAATCCAGCAGAATTGCGAGAGGGCGATTGAGTTCGGCGGCTACTGCACGGGCTAATTGAATCGTTTCGGCGTGGCGTTCGTGCGCTCCGTGGGACATATTCACGCGGGCGACATCCATTCCGGCTAACATTAATTCACGTAATTTTTCGGGGGAACTTGAGGCGGGACCTAAAGTGGCAACAATTTTAGCTTTTTTCATGCCGCCAATACTAACAAAATGCGGTCAAAATCAGCTATGTGATTCGACCGCATTAAAAGATTTAATCTGGATATAACTTTACTTTTTCGCTAAGGCAGCGGTAATGGCAGCTTTGAGATCAGCTTCCGTTTTGGCGCTGTGACCATAATTGTGCAACACCAGTTTGCCGTCGCGTCCGAAAACCAAAGTTTGCGGCGCAGAAAGATCACGTGAATCTACAAACTTGATAAAGTCATTTTCGGTGATTTGCGCAACCGGATAATTAATATACTGGTCTTTGATGAATTGCTTGACGCGCTCGACCGAAGAAGATTCTGATTCTATCCCGATAAGTTGCAAGCCATCC
Source organism: Blastocatellia bacterium (assembly GCA_043775925.1). GTDB lineage: Bacteria > Acidobacteriota > Blastocatellia > RBC074 > RBC074 > JAFDVL01. The sequence continues at coordinate 4,680 of JAYVRW010000175.1, read as the reverse complement.
GATGGAGCAAGTTGCGTCATCGTTTCAGTGATATGCGCGCGCGAATGAGCGCAGGTCATGCCAAAGAAATCAAGGACTACGACTTTACCGCGCAGGCTGATTAATGAATGTTGCGCACCTTCTATCGTATTCAGTTTTGTTTGCGCAACGGTGTCTTTGGGTAATTTTCCGACGTTGCTGATGGCTTCAGTGGTCGGCGGCATCACGACGGAAAATCCTAATGCCAGCAGCAATCCGAACGAAAAAATAATCGTCCTGAATTTATTTAAGGGAGTTTTGGCTGATTTCATTTTTCACCTTTCCAAATTAAGGGGGCTGACTGGTTTATTTTTTGCGACGTGTGGTGGCCGACGCAGTTTTAGTGGCAGTAGCTTTCGAGAATTGTGCTGGTGCAGCGCCGCCCAATGCAGATTGCGCCAGAGCGGTCAGGTCTTTCGTATTATCTTCGCTCCATCCAATCCAACGCTTCATCATCTTTCCGTTTTTGCCAAACAGTACGACTTGCGGAACGCTATGATTATGGCTGTCAGCGTAATACGCCAGCACTTCGTTGGTTAAAAAGCCGACAGGGTAGCTGACTCCGTAATCAGCAATAAATTTTTTCACTTTGGCAGCCTCTTCTTTTTTGTCAGTCGCCAAGCCTAAAATGACCATCCCCTGCGCTTTGTACTGATTAAAGATTTTCGCCATGTGCGGCGCGTGTTCCTGACAATGCGAACACCACGAAGCAAACATATCAATCACGCAGACACGTCCACGCAGGCTGGAAAGCTTAACCTTTTTTCCATCAATCATCGTGACTTCCATTTCCGGCGTGTCAGATGAACCATCGGCGGCTGGTAATTCTGGAATATCTTCCACAACCACTGGAGCTTTGACAGCTTTAGCAACTTTGGGAGGTTTATTGGCAAGAGCAGGAATAGCAAATAATGAGAATAAAACCACGCTCAGGAAAAGCGGTTTCATGACGCTAAAAGACGAATTTTTGTGAAACATAGTGAATACTCCTTAAAATTTAATAGGGCTTTAAGATGCAGAGGCTACTTATAATTGCTTCGTAATCGCCTCTTCAAGTTCGGCAATACTATGACGCGGATCGTTGCCGATAAGATGCTCAACCAGCTTGCCTTCGCGTGAAATTAAAAACAGTTGCGGGATCGGCGCACCCAACCCTGTATCATCTTCCGTACCATCCAGAAAAGCGCGTTGCACCTTTTCGCTGGCGTAAGCAACAGTGTAATTGATGCCGACTTCCTGCATAAATTGCTTGACCAATCCACGATCCTGCGCTTCGTCAATATTCAATCCAACGACCATAAATCCTTTGTCGCGGTATTTCTGATTGAGCGCCGCCAGCTTTGGAGCCTGTTCCCGACAAGGCCCGCAAAAGGTCGCCCACACATCTACTAAAATAACTTTCCCTTTCAAATCTCCAAATTTTATTTTTTTGCCGTCAGGCTGCAAGAGTTCATCGCCAGCCACAAATTGAATATTTTTTTCACGTAAGACGGCTCCGGGTTCTTTTGATGGAGATGAAAGCTTCGCACGGGCGACTGTCTGGACTGGCTGAACTTCAGACGTAGCCTTCGGTGGCGGAGCAGTATCACATGCCAACGCGAGTGCTGCAATAAAAATTATCAGCGCAGTTTTTCTAATTAATATAGCCATGCTCATCCGATTCTGAACTCTTATCAAAGCTGTCGAAATTCACCAGGTCGTCGTGACCGGGTTGAGATAAACGATACCCTTCATCCGCCCACGTCCCCAGATCAATCATTTGACAACGCTGAGAACAAAAAGGACGAAACGGATTTTCATTGCCGTTTGCATCGCGCCAGTAAGTTTCTTTTTGACAGTATGGACACTTCATAATTTGAACCGTAATCATACCGAATTTTCGGCGAAAATCGAAATCTAATTCAAAGCGTGCGATAATAGATAACCTTATTGGTAATTTTTCAGGCGAGCAATAAATATGAAAACGAAAATATTAGGGCTGATTCTGATTTCTTTTTCGGCGCAAATCTTCGCGCAAAGCGGACGCGGACGCACGACACCAACACCTCCTCCACCTAAACCTACGACGCCCAATCAACCAACCGTGGCCGTTCCGACCATTCTTAATTTGCCGGACGGCGGTAAAATCATGAAACATGAAGTTGATAACGTGACATCGCGTTTCGTGCTTAAAAATGGGCTGACCGTCATTATTCGTGAACGCCATTCTGTACCGCTCGCCGCTGTCACGACCTATATCAAAGCCGGATATTTCAACGAACTCGACCAAACCGCCGGACTCGCGCATTTGATGGAACACATGTTTTTCAAGGGTACGACCTCGCGTCTGCCTGGTACGATTGAAACAGATACGGCGAAACTTGGCGGACAAATTAACGCCAGCACTTCCTACGAAAAAACCTCTTATTACGCGATTGCTCCTGCCGAAAGTTTGCCAAAAATTTTAGAGATTCAGGCGGATATGTTACTGAAGCCGACTTTCGCGGAAGAAGAAATAAAAAAAGAAGCGCTGGTAGTTATTCAGGAAAGCAAACGAAAACAGGACAATGCATCGGCTCTGGCACTCGAAAAAATGTACGCCACAGCTTTCACGACACATCGCATGAAACGCTGGCGGATTGGTTCAGAAGAGGTTTTGCTGGCTGCGACTCGTGAGCAATTACAGGCGTATTATCAGAGCTTTTACCGTCCTGAAAATACCGTTCTCGTCATCGTCGGCGATGTGCTGACGATGCAGGTCATTGGACAAATTCAACAGCTTTACGCGAGCTTCACAGCGGCTCCAAAAATTGAAATCAAGCCTGAAAATAAAGATGAAAAATTAACGATGGTCGCTCCTGTCTCAACAGTCAAAAAAATTGCGACACCGCCCAATACAAAACCAGTTACAAAACCTGCTGTCAAAGAAATTGCTGCGACCAATCCTCCGGCTTCAACAATTCCCGTTGTGGTAGCTCCGCCTATTCCTGTTTCACCACATGGACCAGAAGAACCGACACAGGAAAAATTGCGCTACAGCAACGAACGCGGAGACATTGGGCAATCCGTCGTCACCATCGGCTACCACGTTCCGCCCCTTTCAAAAACTGTGGAAGGATTGAAAGAACAAGCGGCTTTAGAAGTGATGGCAGCCGTTTTAGGATTAGGGCGCGGCGCACGCTTGCATCAATCCCTGATTGAGAAAAATGCTTCCGCATCCAGCGTCAACATAGATCTTTCCCCCTTGCCAACTGCTGGAATTTTCAGCGCACAATTGACCGTCGCGCCTGATCGTATTGATCGCGCCGAAGCCGAATATTTCAGGGAGATTGAAAAATTTCGCCGCGAACTATTGAGTGAGGGAGAATTGCAGCGTGCAAAATCCATGCTGGAAAAAAACTTTTATAATTCGACGGTTGCTTTGCATAATGAATCCGAATTTCTGGCGCATTATCAATCACAGCTTGGCGATTTTAAATTGCTGGATTCGGTCATGGATCGAATGCGGGCAGTGACGGCCAAAGATATTCAGCAGGTCGCAGCAAAATATTTTAGTCTTGGTAATACTACCGTTCACGAATACGAACCACGCACAGCGCCAGCCCGTACTTACACGCCAGAAAAATTTTCTGATGCTGTAGCGATTTTCGCTCCCGCTGCGTTGCAACCCATCAAGCCTGAAGACATCAAACCTGCTGTCACACTGAAACAATTTGCGCAGGGTAAAGAACGAAATACCAACGCCGACGCTGACAAAGTCTCGTTCGTTCCGCTGCCACTTCCGATCAAAGATTTTTCAGTCTATCGCGGCCCGCGAGCTTACGTGCGCGAAGACAAAGGGCAACCGAAATTAACCATCGGCGTATTTTTTCAGGGCGGAAGATTAACCGAAGATCAGACCAACAGCGGCATCACGGAACTAATGTTGCGCTCAATGCAGAAAAGCACAATGACGCGCAAAGCTGATTTGATTGCGCTGGAACTGGAAAGTTACGGCGGAGAAATCAGCTTAGTCAATGAACCGGATTTCTTCGGTTTCACGCTGGATGTCTTGTCGCGCAATTCCGAAAAAGCCGTCAGCGTCTTAATGGAAATTATCGAAAATCCGTACTTCGATCCGAAAGATATTCCACGCGAAAAAGAAGCTATCGCAGCGCTGCAATTACAGCAGCGTGACAGCAGTTTACAGCGTCCGCTGGAACTGGCGATGTCGTCAATTTATGCGGGTCATCCGTATGGTTTACCGCGCTACGGCTTGCCTGCTGCACTCAAAGCCGCCACCGATGAAACCCTTGAAGCGTGGCATAAAAAACTCATCAAACGACAATTACCATTAGTAGTTTTAGTCGGTGACACCGACGGATCGGCGCTGGTAGCCAGCATTTTCGCCGAAGGATTCAAACGCAGCAGCAACGATCTGGATCAGGTTTTAAAAGTAAATTTGCCGGCGTTGACAGAAACTCCACAGGAAAAAATCGAGCCGAGAAATCGCAAGCAAACGGCGCAGGTCATTGCCTTTCGGATGCCGACGACGGCGAATCCTTACGCCTTGCAAGTCCTGCAAAATTACGCTTCTGGAATGGGTGGCAGGCTGTTCACGGAACTCCGCGACAAACAAAGTCTGGCGTATACGGTACGGCTCAGTCATCAGCAAAATCTGGCTTCGGGAGCATTGCTCGCCTA
>JAYVRW010000174.1:0-5452 GCA_043775925.1 Blastocatellia bacterium | reverse complement strand
CGGCATGTGCAAATAAATCACGCGCTTCGCTTTCGGCGCAATCATGGGTGGTTTGGGCGCGAGAGGATTATTCGATTGCGGATTTTGGATTGCGGAATGCGGAGTGGCGGCAATGTCACGACTAAGCAATGATTGCAGGGCGAGTGCACCAAGTCCACCGCTTTTGAAAAAGTGACGGCGTGTAATTTCGCGCGGGCTTACTATTGCTGGGAATAATTCGTCTTTGTTCATAATGTTATTTTTTCCACGAAGTCACACGAAGAAACACGAAGCTTTTGACAAAATGAATAAGAATTTTTGCCTGATTATCAAGCTCCATTTAAGCAACCATCTTGCTTGTAAACTCCGCCCGTCTCTTCTTCGTGACCCTTTGTGTGGCTTCGTGGATAGAACTGCTTTATTCAATTACGAGTTAAAAATTCATCCAGATTCAGAATCGCATTCGCCGTGACAATCCATGCCGCAAACACAGACTTGCTGATTCCTTTTGGCATAGTCGCACGAGCAGATTTAAGCAGCGCGTCAGCTTTTTCCGGCGCGGCGGCAAACTCTTTTTGCGCGTCTCTTTGCAGCCCGATCAATGGTGCAGCTTCACCTGTTCGCAAGGGGCGAATTAACGCCAGTCGCAAGCCACGCGCTACGCGAGTATTCGGGGTTGCCGCTTCTGCAATCATGCGTTTTGCCAGTCCTGCGGCGGCTTCCAAATATACGGGATCATTCAATGTCACGAGCGCTTGCAATGGCGTATTTGTACGGATGCGGCGCATCTGACAAATCTCACCGCTGCCACTATCAAACGTCGTCATCGAAGGATATGGCGTAGTGCGTTTGAGATACGTGTACAAGCCGCGCCGAAAACGATCTTCGCCCTCAGCGTCTACCCAGTTTTTGGTATTGTAAGTTGTGCGCCAAAGTCCCGCCGGTTGCGGCGGCATCACAGGCGGGCCGCCCATTTTGGTCGAAAGCAATCCAGCCACAGAGAGCGCCTGATCGCGCACGGCTTCTGCGCCTAGACGGAATCGTGCGCCGCGTGAATTGATGACGTTGCGCGGATCAGCTTCGCGCAATGTTGGCGTGACTTCGGAAGCCTGCTTGTAAGCCTCGCTCATCGCAATTGTCTTGATGAGTTTTTTCAGCGACCAGCCGCTGTCACGATATTCCGCCGCCAGCCAATCAAGTAACTCTGGATTAGTCGGAGCAGAACCCTGCGCACCAAAATCTTCTTCCGTCTCGACAATGCCGATGCCGAAAAGCCGCGCCCAAATGCGGTTCGCCCACACACGCGGCGTGAGCGGATTGTCGCGGTTGACAAGCCATTGTGCGACGCCAAGACGATTGCGCGGTGCGCCTGCTGGCAGCTTGCCAAATGCGGCGGGAACGTTTGGCAAAACGGTTTCACCTTGTTCGAGGAAATTGCCGCGAATGTGAATTTTTGTCGTGCGTTGTTTGTCGTTGGCGAGTTCACGCATAAACGGCAAGCGCACGATATTGTCATTGAACTCTTTTTGCGTTTTGTACACCGTCGCTAGTTCATCGCGCATCTTGCGTATCACTGCATTCGGCTGGTGCGGTTGCAGCGTTGTGGGATCGGCTTCGCTGGTCGCTAAGCGAAAGCTGCGCATCGTGTGCGTTTCGCCAAATTGCTGTGAAATGGTTATGCGCAATATCGTTTCTTTCGTTATTCGCAACGGATCAGCAAAATCGAAAATCGCTTCGTGTCTTTCGTGTGCGCGTAATTTGACTGACCAACCTGTTTTTTCGTCACCATCAATTGTCGCCTGAATCGTACCTTTCTCTTCGGCAAAATCTGCGCGGGCGTTGATTAGCTTTAATGGCTGCGTTTTGCCAGCCTCAATAATTTCAGCCGTCAATTCAGACAACACAAAATGTGCGCTGTTGCGTCCGACTGCGAATTCGCCGCTGCTTATTTTTTCAGGCAACGCTTCCAGCCGCAGAGCCGTGTGCGTACCCGCCGCAAGCGCGAGCGTGACAACATATATATCTTCCGGCGGAGTCTTTCCGCTCGCCGTCACACTGCCGTCTTTTTGCGCAGTTAGTGTCGCGCCATCTTTGGAAATCGTTTCTTGCACCGTCGCCACGCGCCATTTCTTTTCTTCGGCTGCTCTCCCCTTCTCGGCAGCATTTTCCAGCCCGTTCAATGCACCTCTGAGGCTTTCGATGTTCGCTTGTAACTGCTTTCGTTCTTCCTGTTCACGCGGCAAAAGCAATTCCATCGTCGGCGCATCGGTGTACAAATCCGCGTCTTCGGTCTGATTGAAGAGCGCAAAAAAACTATAGTATTCATTGTGCGAAATCGGATCGTATTTGTGCGTGTGACATTTCGCACACCCAAGCGTCAGCCCCATCCACACCTGCGCCGTAGTGTCTATGCGATCTTTCACCGCTGCGACGCGAAACTCTTCGTTGTCCGTGCCGCCTTCATCGTTCGTCATCGTATTGCGATGAAAGGCGGTCGCAATGATTTGCTGCTCCGTTGGATTCGGCAACAAGTCTCCGGCAATTTGTTCGGTCGTGAAACGGTCGAGCGGCATATCAGCGTTGAGCGCATTCACAACCCAATCACGATAAGGCCACATCGTGCGCCCCAAATCTTTTTCGTAACCTTTCGTATCGGCATAGCGCGCCAAGTCTAACCACATCCGCGCCCAATGTTCGCCGAATTGCGGTTTCGCTAATAAATCACTCACCATTTGTTCATACGCCGCAGGTGAAGGATTCGCGGCGAACTTATCCGCAATTTCCGGCGTCGGTGGCAAACCAATCAAATCAAGCCACAGCCTGCGCACGAGCGTTTGCGGCGGAGCAGGCGCACGCAGCGCGAGATTCTTTTTCGCCAGCGCCGCGTATACCAACGCATCAATCGGCAGTTGTTTTTCATTCGCAATCGCAGGACGAAGCACAGGCTCAAACGACCAATGCAATCCCCACTTCGCGCCTTCAGAAATCCAGCGACGTAGCGTTTCAATTTGCGCGGGCGTAACTTGTTTGTGAGAGCTTGGCGGCGGCATCATGACATCAGGATCGGTACTGGTCAGGCGGGTGAGAAGTAAACTTTTTTCCGGCTGTCCGGGAACGAGGGGAAAACCGCTACGTCGCTTATTTTTCGCTTCGGCTTCGACATCTAAACGCAATCCGGCTTTGCGATTTTTTTCATCGGGACCGTGACACGAAAAACAATTCGCCGCGAGGATTGGAAGAACATCGCGCCCGAATCGCGCTGGCTCAAGTGCGCTGACTGGCGCGGGAAGAACACACATCAGAGCCAATAAAATCAGAGTGATCAATGAGGTTTTGATAAATTGTGTATGATTCATAGAAATGATCTCATCAGGCAGAAGTCCGACTGTTAAGGAGGGCAACCTTACGCTGAAAATATTTTCCAATGTACTGACGCCCTTCCTAACAGTCGGGCTTCTGCCTTACAAATTACCCTTTTTTCTTTCTTCCGCAATATAACGGGCGCTGCGCACAGCCAGTGCAGCTATGGTCAAGGTTGGATTTTTTTCAGGAAACGTCGTGAAACATCCGGCATCCACGACAAATAAATTTTTAATTTCGTGCGACTGGCAATACGAATTCAACACCGAAGTTTTTGGATTTTTTCCCATGCGAACCGTGCCGACTTCGTGGCTGGCAAATCCGCCGATGGAGACATTTTGGTTCAGCGTCAACTCCGCGTTGCAAGCTTCATAAATTTTTGCCGCGCTGTTCACTAAATCACTGAAAAGCGCTCGATCATTGGCTCCGAATTCAAAATTTATCAGCGGAATCGGGATGCCATAATTATCAACCTTGCCTGGATTTGTAGTCACGCGATTGGTCGGGCGATGCTCAACTTTTCCGTACCCGCCCATTTGAAAAATGGCGGGATGCAAATCCTGAATACGATCTTTGTAAGTTTTTCCAAACCCTTCTATGCGTTTGGCGTGATGCGGAAACCGCCGTGTCACATAATTCATCTGGTAGCCGTAGCCTCCGACAAAATCTTTGGAACGATTTATAAACCTTGGAATGTACGAATGATCCGTCACACCGTCGCCCTGCCACGTATCTGTTTTCACTAAATCTTTCAAATATCCATAAAAAGACGTTTGCGAATGTCCGCCCAAATAACGACCTACGACATCATTGTTGTTCGCCAGACCGTTGGGAAATTTTCGGCTTTTTGAATTCAGCAGCAATCGCGCCGATTCAATCGAAGCGCAACTAACAACTACGATTTTTGCGTATATTTCTTCGATTTTTCTAGTCTGACGATCTACGAAGGAAACGCCGCTGACAAGCCCGTCTTGATTGACTAAAACCTCGCGTACCAGCGCATTCGTGCGCATCGTTAATTTGCCCGTAGCAAGCGCTTCAGGAATCACCGTGATGTCGCTTGACCAGATGGCGCGAATGTCGCACACGTCCATGCAATGACCGCAATAATGACAGGCTCCGCGTCCTTTGCGCCCTTTCAGCAACACCGCTTTGCGTGAAGCAATTAAATTAATTCCAATTTTTGCGAGGCGTGGTTTCGCATAACTTTCCGCGCAACGAAAGGGCGGTGGCGGCGCAACAAAATTTCCATCGGGCAAAAATGGTAAATTTTCCTGGCTGCCGAACACATGCATTTCCTGTTCGACCTCATCATAAAACGGAGCTAATTCTTCATAGCTCACCGGCCAGTCTTCTTCAATGCCATTGACCGACCATTCACGAAAATCATCTGGCGCAAAACGATAACAGGCAGCATTCCAGTGAAACGTCCGACCGCCCAAATTTCGGACGCGGTTCACGCTGATACGGTCTCCGTGATACTCAATTTTGTTTTCAATGTCATCGGGATACATTGCCGCCTGATGACGAAACCCAATGCCATGTTTTGGTAATTCGTAAGGCCACGCATGATTATTCATTTCTTCGACAGCGACTTTGTGCCCACCTTCCAGCAGGATTGTTTCAGCTCCGGCGGCGGTCAGTTCCTTCGCCATAAAACCGCCCGCCGCGCCGGAGCCAATAATGCACACGTCGTAAATTTTCTTTTTTAATATGCTCATCGTGCCTGCGCTTTCAATGTGTCGAATTGGTTTCTCAGCATTACCAGATTTTTTGTTTGCTTTGGATCACTCGCCAGATTGTGCTCTTCGTGTGGATCATTTTTCAAATCAAACAACTCTTCGTACTTAAAATCAGGCCAGTAAATATATTTCATCTCGCGGCGCACCAACGCTTCGGACGCAGGGATAAAATCTGTGCTGCGAATCGTCGCGTGTTCGTAAAAAAATTCCTGCCGCCACACCGTTTTTTTCGGAGACAAGTACAGCGGAGAAAAATCTCTTCCCTGCATTCTCGCTGGCGCGGCAATCTTCGTCGCAGCCAATATCGTCGGGGCTAAATCCACATTCAAAACAAAATCATCATTTGTCGTGCCGCGCTTTATTTTCGGCAT
>JAYVRW010000173.1:0-5460 GCA_043775925.1 Blastocatellia bacterium | reverse complement strand
TTTCCGTTCGTTAAGCGCAGCTTGAAAGGGCTTTATTCCTATCCAGACCTGCTGGTAATTTGTGGTGAACCGCAACATTTGGACGAGCATCGCGACGTAATTATCAATCCCAAAGTCATTATCGAAGTTCTGTCAGATTCGACGCAGGAATTTGATCGTGTCGAAAAATTTGCCCGCTATCGCCAATGGAATCCAACACTGACGGATTATGTATTAGTGTCACAAGATCAGCCATTCGTCGAGCATTACGAGTTACGCAAAAATGGCGATTGGGTGTATCACACGTACTTTTCTTTGGAGGTAAGCGTGCCGATTAAATCTATCAAATGTTCGTTGTTGATGAAGGATGTTTATGATCGCGTGAATTTTGCTGAGGCGGGAAATGAAATTGCTGAAGATGAAGTTCTGACAATTGTTGCTGGTAAATCGCGGAGAAAAAAACTATGAAATCAATCAAAATATTTTTAAGCTTTCTAAATATTTTTGTAGTAACGATCATTTTTCAAAAAGCAGTGCAGGCGCAGCCAGGAACTGGAATAGATGCGATCACTTCAAATCTAAATGGTCGAGTGAGTATTGTTATATCTGGATTTGTAAATGAAAAGAATAATAAGCGAGAGTTAACTTATAAAACGAAATATAATCGTCAAGGTTACAAAGTAGAAGAAGTTTACTTCATGAAAAATCCTGGCGAGAAAGTCGGTAGCCCATTAATTAAAACAGTCTTTACAATAAATCGAAATCCTCTGACCCAGCGTAGCTATGACATCATTTCACCTAGAATGAACATAATGCCCGCGATAGCTGGTATAATTGTAAATGGTAAACTTGAGCCTTTACCTCCACCACCCATTCGTGAACCTGATGGTGCACTTTTACATCAGGCATTGAACAAGCGAGAAAAAAATGATGGTGGCATAGAGGTTACCTGGTACGAACATTTCGTCAAGAATAGCGTAATTTCGCACCGAATTTCTTATATATTGGATAAGAGTGGTAAAGTAACTGAGCAGCTATTTTATTCTCCGGAAATTACCCAGCCAGAACGTCAAGTTTATAAATATAACCCTGATGGAGCTGAGTTAGAAATTGCAACATATAAACCTGATGGCAATCTTCATTCTAAGCGTGCATTTTCTAACATCAAACTTGATAGTCAACGTAATTGGATTCAAAGGACAGTGGATCAAGAAGGAAGTTTGTTTATTGAGTATCGCGAAATCACCTACTACCCCTCCGCCAAATGAAAAAACTTTCAATCGCCTTCGTCGGCTGTGGCGGCATCGCGGATCATTATTTACAAGTCTATCGTGATCTTGAATGGGTTGAGATGACGGTCTGCATGGACGTGAATCTTGATCGTGCCAATCACGCAGTCGCGCAGCTTGGCGAAAAATCTTCAGCACGTGCGACGACAAATTTTGCTGATGTGCTGGGCGATGAAGTTGATGTCGTAGTCATTAATTCTCCGAATCATTTGCATCGTGAACAGGCGGTGGCGGCACTGGTTGCGAACAAGCATGTGCTGCTGCAAAAACCTGTCGCAGCTTCGATAGAAGATGCTAAAGAAATTGTCGAAGCTGCTCGTCAAGCGAAAGAAAAGGGGATTATCAGCGGCTTGTGCATGAGCTACTTCGATCAGCCGTTAATGCATGATTTGAAGGCGAAAATTGAGGCCGGATATTTTGGCGACATCGCGCATTTGTATGCACGGTTGATGCATCGCGGCGGGTTGTCGCTGTCGAAAGAAATTTTATCCGGTCAACAAAATTGGCGCGGCTCCGTAGCGCAAACCGGCGGCGGAGCGTTCATTCAATTAGCGGTGCATTACGTTCATTTGTTTGGCTGGATGATGAATTCTGAAGTCGTCCGTGTGATGGCGATGACGAAAAATTTGCATTGCCCCGGCATCGAAGGCGAAGATTTAGCGTGTGCAATTTTGGAATTTTCCAATGGTGCGCTGGCGACATTGGATATGGCGTGGAATACGGCAGGCGAGCAGCTTTCGATTCACGGGACGCTTGGCACGGCGGAATACATTGGCAATAAAACGTTGCTGCTGAATTCAATGGCAGTCGCGTCGCCGGATTACGAAAATACTTTTTCTGCGCCGAGTCAATTACATCAAACAGCCGCACCGGGAACGGCTGTGATGCAGGAAATTTCAGAAGTGATCGCGCCTGCGCTGGGCGATAGTACGAATCCATTTAATCAGCATTTGATGTTTTTGGAAGCTATACGCGAGGGGCACGAGCCGTTCGTATCAATCGTTTCGGGCGCAGATGATTTGCGGGTGGTGCAGGCAGTGTATGAATCTGCGCGAACTGGTAGCGCCGTCAAAATAGTCCACCGATAAAGCAGATTTGGCGGATTCGTACCGAGTTACAAAAATTGGCTTGGATTGCGCTTTGCTGGAGTCAGCGGAAGCAGTTCGGCATAAAACGATCAGAACTCTATCCAAAAAAACGAAACAATCATAAGCAATAAAATCAATTAACGGTTGGTCTTCCCCGTCTCCAGCAGTTATAATCCTCGCGTTAGTTTTTGTTGGTTCCTTCGTTCGCTAAAATCAATATTCAGTCAGGAGGCAGTCATGTCTGACCATCGCCAATTATCAAATATCATCAATACTGTTCGGTTGCGTCGTCGCACGTTAGCGATTTTCAAAGGGACAGCCGTGACTATCGCGTTTGCGGCGGGGATGCTTTTGCTGATCGCGTTCGCGGCCTATCGCTATCGTTATCACAACGGAACGCTGATTGGACTGCGCTTTGCGGCGATAGCTGGGTTGCTGGCTTCGGTCTATTTTTTCCTGATTCGTCCGCTGCGCCAAAAACTTTCTGATTTGAGAATTGCGCGCCTCATCGAAGAGAAGCACGAAGGGTTACAAGATCGCTTGGCGACTGCCGTTGAATTTGAAGATCAGAAACACCAGCCCGTTGTCGCTAGATTGCTGGAAGACGCCAATGAAAAAGTCAGCGAAGTGAATGCCGATGAGATTGTGCCGCGCAAAAAATTATTTGGATATGGTGGACTCGCCGCCGCTGCTGTAGCGTTATTTGTTGGCGCAATTTTGTTTGGACCGAAAGAATTAACGAATGGGTTTACGAATTTAGTGAAACCTGTCAGCGCGGCGAATTTATTGAATCCGACGGCTCCACGCATCGAAGTCAAACCTGGAACGGCGCGTGTGCCGAAAGGCTCCGACCAAAAATTCACTGCAACGCTAATTAATTTTACGGAAGAAAAGCCCGTCACTTTTTATTACCGCAAAGCCGGAACTGAAGACCAGTGGATCGGCCAGCCGATGGAAGCTGCCAAAAATAAAAACGAATTTCAGTACTTCATTTTCAATATTCAAGACCCGATTGAGTACTTCGTCGAATCTGAAACCGTCAAATCTGAAACGTTCAAAATGGATGTCGTAGATTTGCCTTTCGTCAGCCGCCTCGACATCACGTTGAACTATCCGGCGTACACCGGATTGCCGACGAAAACGGAAGAAGACAGCGGAGACATCGCCGCGCTCGCAGGGACAGTCGCCTCGATCAAAGCCGTCGTCAGCGCGAAAGCCAAAGCCGCTTACATTGTGATGAAGGACGGGCGCAAAATTGAAATGACGCCCGGTGAACAAAAAATTGAAGACGGTTCCGTCGAGCATTATTTCACGGGTGGATTGACGGTCGCAGGCAACAGCAGCTACCACATCGAACTCATCGCAGTAGACGGCGAAAAATACAACGGCTCTAACGAACACGATATTACGGTACTCGAAGACGAACCCCCGACCGTGACTTTTGAAAAGCCTGGACGCGACACGAAAGCCACCAGTATCGAAGAAATTTTCACGTCCGCCAAAGCCGAAGACGATTACGGCGTCGCTTCGATGGAACTCGTGTATTCCGTCAACGGCGGCGAAGAGAAAAAAATCTCGCTTCAAAATTTGCAGCGCGAAACCGCGAAATCGTTGAGCGGAGCGCATACTTTCTTTCTGGAAGAATTTGGATTGAAGCCGGGAGATTTTGTGTCGTACTACGCCAAAGCGCGTGACGCGCAGCACGAAACGACGAGCGATATTTACTTCATCGAAATCAAACCATTTGAGAAAGAATTTCGTCAAAGCCAACAACAAGGCGGTCAGGGACAAGGGCAGGGTGAGCAAGAACAGGCTTTGCCAAAACGTCAGAAAGACATCATCGCGGCGACCTTCAGAATCGTTCGTGAAGAGCCGCGTTATTCTCAGGCGGACAAAACTGAAAATTATAATACGGTGACTTTGGCGCAGCAGAAGTTGCGCGAAGATGCACTGGCGTTGATCGAACGCATCAAGCGACGCATTGTCGGAATGCAACAGGGCGTTGAAAAATTCAATGAATTAATTGGCAACATCACGCAGGCGACCAAAGAAATGGAAGGCGCAACGACTGAATTGAAAGCGCAGCACGCACAGTTAGCCTTACCCTTTGAGCAACGCGCGTTGCAGCAATTATTGCGGGCGGATGCGATCTTCCGCGAGATTCAGGTCAACATGAGTCAGGCGCAGGGACAGGGACAAGGGCAGCAGCAGCAATCCGAGGAACTGGCAGATTTGTTTGAGCTGGAACTGGACAAAATGAAGAACCAGTACGAGACGCTCAACCGCGAACAAAAACAGCAGGGGCAAAAGCAGGACGATCAAACTAAAAATAAATTAGAGGAATTAGCGCGGCGTCAGCAAAAAGAATTGGAACAACAACAAAAACGTGGACAACAAGCCCGCAATCAACAAGGCGGAGGCGGGGGAGGTTCGCGCAGCCAACAGGAATTAATTGAGGAAGCCAAAAAGCAGGCGCGAGAACTGGAACGGCTCTCACGTGAACGCCGCGATCCGCAAATGCAACGCGCTGCCGACCAATTGAAACAGGCTGCCGAAGAGATGCAAAAAGCGCAGACTGCGCAACAAAATAACAACGGTCAGGAAGCGCAAACGCAGATGCAACGCGCCATGGAAAAGCTGCAACAGGCTTCGCAGCAGATCAACAATAATCAGAAAGGACAGAGCGGAAATTCAGTTCAGGATTTGAAAAATCGCGCTTCCAATGCGGCTTCGCAACAGCAGGACATCCAGAAAAAACTGGATGATTTACAGCGCAAAGGCAATGATCCATCTTCGCAGCAATCAGGGCAGGAAGCTCGCCAGAATTTGATGGACAAGAAAAATGAACTGGCGAATCAGGTTGGAAATATCGAACGCGAATTAGATCAAACGGCGCGTGGCATGAGCGGAGAACAACAAAAAGCCGCCGATCAGTTACGCGAAGCCGCTTCGGGGTTACGCCGTAATCAGGTGACGAATCGCATCCGCCGCAACAATCAAAATATCGCGGGCAATCAAATGGAAGCTGCCCGCGAAGGTGAAAAAGTCATTCAGCAAAATTTGAATGATCTGGTGAATCAATTGCAATCCGCTGAACAATCCGC
>JAYVRW010000172.1:0-20692 GCA_043775925.1 Blastocatellia bacterium | reverse complement strand
GCACGGAAACCGCATAAGAATTGGGTGCGCGCATCATGACGCCTTCAATGACTGCCTGACCGCCAACGATAATATCTTTATCTGCACTCATAAAAAATGACCTCCAATAAAAACGGATCGGAGCTGCAACAAAAGTAAAAGCCACAGTCCCTGAGTAGTTCCGAGGCACGGAATCACTCGCGGGTTGACTGTGGCTTTTTATTATACGGCTAATGATTGATGAGCAGGGCGAAAAATTGCACACGAAAACCTGAACGACGAATCGCTGGATTAACGCTGACAAATTTTTCAGCTTGATTTCTCATGATCATCGTTAATTAACTGGCTACGACTTCGGCTTCTTCAGCGCCAACAATCGGCTTTTTGCCATACTTGCGCTGGAACCTTTCCACACGTCCCGCCGTATCAATGAGCTTCTGCTTACCCGTAAAAAACGGATGGCATTGCGAACAGATTTCAATGCTGATGTCTTTTTTGGTGGAGCGCGTTTCAAAAGAATTGCCGCAGGCGCAATGCACTGTCAGCGTTTCGTAAACTGGATGGATTTCAGGTTTCATGTTATCTCCTTAGTACAGCAGGTAATAATACCCGCTGGCGTCACGGTAGCTCGAAACAGTTGTGCGTAGTTGCAGACAATGCTTGAGATACCAAACAACAAGAATACCTGATGCTAGTAATCATCGTCAAGTTTTGAATACTTTTGTTCTCTGCGTCATTAGAACCAGACGCCAGGTGGGACCTATACTCATTACTCGTGCGAAAATAAATCTGCGGAAGTCCTTCCACAGGCTAACTAAAAAACTGTCAACTTATTTCAGAGCGTGACACGGAAATAAAAAAAGCCCGGTGAATTCGGGCTTTTTTTGCGTCTATTCTGAATCGGAGTTTATTGATCTTTCGGTAAATAATTCATTGGATCAACGACACGATCCTGCTGCCGTACTTCGTAATGAAGGTGCGGCCCCGTGGAACGTCCGGTGCTTCCGACTGCTCCCAGGTTCGCGCCACGATGGATGTGGTCTCCAACTTTGACATCAATCTTCGACATGTGCCCATAACGAGTAGTGATGCCGTAGCCGTGATCAATCGCTACCATATTTCCATAGCCGCCCTGTGGGCCAGCAGTAATGACGATGCCGTCTCCGGGAGCTTCAATCGCAGTTCCATGAGTCGCTGCGATGTCTAAGCCGGGATGGGTTTCGGCTCCACCTCCACCAAATGGATTGGAACGATCTCCGACGCCCGAAGTGATGTAACCACGAACAGGCCAGGTTGAAGGAATAGCGGACAGTTTAATCTGATTAGCTGCGACGACTTCTTTAATTTGACGAAGTTTTGATTCAATGTCGGCAGTCGCATTCGTCAGTGCTTCGATGTCCGGCCCACCGGTTCCGATATTTTTACTCACATCAGAGCTTGGTTTGACTCCGGTCGTGTCAGAAAGTTTATCAACCAGCGTAACTTGTGAAGCAATTTGACTCTCTAATTTATTTTGCGCGGTCAGGTCTTCGTCATGGCGTTCCTGCAACTTGCGGTTGTCAATTTTTGCCAGATTGTACTTGAAAGCTAAGGAGCCATAACTAAAGGCGCTATAAATCCCAAATAATAATGTTAATAATCCGACCGCCGCCAAACTCAACGTTACATAAACGAGTTTGAGGGGGAGATTATATTTTCTAAATTGTGAATTCGCGGTAGGAGCGAATAGCATCAACGTATAGTAACGTTTGTCTTTCAGCATTATGAATACTCCACGGCTTTTTTTGTCCCAAAAAGATGGATAGCCGATTTGGTCTTTCATTGGTTTTTAGTCACACACTGAGATACTACTAAATCTCGTGATTTCTCAGCGATGGATTGTTAGGGGCATACTTTTATTACGTCGACAGCTTGGAAAGCCTAACACAACCGAACGTGAATGCAAAATATTACCAATTCACACTGGTTACTTCGGATTAACACCTGGGAGGCAAAACTGCTGTAGTTATTTGAGAAAAATAAAAAAAATCATAATGTAGTTGGCGGAATTTCAGTGCGTTGCTAGAATAACCGTTTATTTAGAGAATGAATTTCAGGTAAGAAGCCTATGATCCAGCGAAGAAAATCAGTTGCTGTCAATGTCGGAGGAGTTATGGTCGGAGGCGATCATCCTATCGTTGTCCAATCCATGACCAATACTGACACCGCGAATGCCGATTCGACGGCGCAGCAAATTATTGAATTGGCGCGGGCAGGTTCTGAACTGGTGCGCATTACAGTGAACACCAAAGAATCTGCGGCGCAGGTGGCAGAAATTGTAGACCGTGTCCGCGCCGCCGGACACAACACGCCGATTATTGGGGATTTTCATTACAACGGGCATATCCTGTTAAGAGATTATCCAGATTGCGCCAAAGCGTTGGCGAAGTATCGGATCAATCCCGGCAACGTCGGCGCAGGCAAGCACCATGATGACAATTTCAAAAAAATGATTGAAGTCGCGCTTGAATATGACAAGCCCGTACGCATCGGTGTCAATTGGGGATCATTGGATCAGGCTTTGCTGACACGGATGATGGACGAAAATTCCAACTCTGCCAATCCACGGGGTGCGCAGGATGTGATGTTCGATGCGATTTGTACCAGCGCGATTGAATCTGCCAAACTCGCCGAAGAAATTGGCATGTCACGCGACAAAATAATTTTGAGCGCCAAAGTTTCTGGCGTGCAGGATTTAATTATTGTGTATCGTGATCTCGCTGAGCGTGGCGATTACGCTTTGCATCTGGGCTTGACCGAAGCCGGAATGGGTAACAAAGGCGTTGTTGCGAGCACGGCAGGATTAGCCGTTTTATTGCAAGAGGGAATCGGCGACACGATTCGCGTTTCGCTGACTCCGGCTCCGAATGGCGACCGCACCGAAGAAGTCCTCGTCGCGCAGCAAATTCTGCAATCATTAGAGGTGAGAAGTTTTACGCCGCAGGTTGCTGCGTGTCCCGGCTGTGGACGCACGACTTCGACGTTATTTCAAGAAATGGCGGACGACATCGGAAAATATCTACGCGGTCAGATGCCGATTTGGAGAGAATCTTTTCCAGGTGTTGCTGACATGAAAGTTGCCGTGATGGGCTGTGTCGTCAATGGCCCTGGCGAATCAAAGCACGCCAACATCGGCATTAGTTTACCCGGCACAGGCGAAGACCCACGCGCTCCAGTTTTTGTTGATGGAAAACTAATGAAAACATTGAAGGGCGAAGGTATCGTGCCGGAATTTATCGAGATTTTGAATAATTACGTCGAGCAGAAATACTCGGCAAATTGACCAGACAGGATTAACAAGATTTGGTCAGGATTTATACGATTGAAAGGTCTTGTAAATCTTGGAAAAAATCTCGTAAATCCTGTCTAATTCTTAGAGGTTTTATCTGAAATGGCTGGAATAGCAAAAAGGCGCGTCGGAATTCTCGGCGCTACGGGAACAGTCGGGCAACGGGTGATTCACTTGTTGCGCAATCATCCATATTTTGAAGTGACCGCGCTGGCGGCGTCGGATCGCTCAGAAGGCAAACGCTTTGTGGATGCCTGTAACTGGAAGCTCCCTTTCGAGATGCCGGATTCCGTCAAAGAAATTAAAGTTCAGGCGATCAAACCTCCCTTGAATTGCGATGTCGTCATTTCCAGTTTGCCATCCGATATTGCGCTCGAAGTCGAAGAAGAATTCGCGGCGGCTGGTTATCCCGTCATCAGTAATTCTTCGTCATTTCGGATGCATCCAGATGTGCCGTTGATCGTGCCGGAAATCAATCCTGAACATTTAGACATGATTCCGATCCAACAGAAAAAGCGCGGATTTAAAACTGGTTATATCGTGACAAATCCAAATTGCACCACGATTGGATTGGTGATGGCGCTGGCTCCGTTGCAAAAAACTTTCGGATTGGAAGCTGTGATGATGACTTCGATGCAGGCGATCTCCGGCGCTGGTTATCCCGGCGTCCCTTCGATGGACATCATTGATAACGTGATTCCTCACATCGGAGGCGAAGAAGAAAAAGTCGAAGAAGAGCCGCAAAAAATTCTCGGCAAATTTTCGCGTAACAAATTTATAGACGCTCCCTTCGCCGTCAGTGCGCAGTGTAACCGCGTCGCCGTGCAGGACGGACATCTTGAATCCGTTCGCGTGAAGCTCAGAAAAAAAGCAACCGTAGAAAAAGTCATCGCCGCGTTTGAATCGTATCGGGGTTTGCCGCAGGAATTGAAATTACCGACTGCACCGGAATTTCCGGTGATTGTCAGAACGGAAAAAGATCGTCCGCAGCCGCGCCTTGATCGTGACGCGCAGAACGGGATGGCGACAGTGGTCGGAAGAATCTCCAAAGATACAATTTTCGATTTTAAGTTTACGTTAATTAGTCACAACACTATTCGTGGTGCTGCAGGCGCGGCGATACTAAATGCAGAATTGTTAGTTGCTAAAGGATTATTATAGAAGTCTGACGCTGAATTTTGGACATTAAAAAATGGGTAAGCGAAATTTTGTTTCATGCAGGGCACATCTGAATAATTGAAGGTTCAGATTCTGAAATGGTAGAGTACGGTTATGAATTCGACATTGGAAAAAATCAGACCGGAAACGATTGCGTTACTTGAAGCCAACGCCATGCGTCGCGGAATGACCGTAGACGAATATTTACAAAGCTTGTTGCCGATTGAGGCAGAGGAGTTGGCGATGAAAGCCGATGCGAACAGAAATGCTTCGTCTGAGTCAGAAGCAGCGCGTGAAGCCAAGCGGCAAAAATCAATTGACTGGATCAAAACTCATCGTCAGGACTACGGCGGATTGTATGTTGCTTTAGATGGAGACCAATTAATCGTCGCAGGAAAAAAATATTTCGATGTTCGCAGCGCTGCTATTCAACAAGGCTTCCATCATGCTTTTATCGGAGACGTTTTACCGATTGGCTATGAAGGGTTCCTGGAGGGAATCGAGTGAATACCACGCTGCGCTTTTCGCATTTGGTTGAATATGACACAAATCTTAGTGGAATATCGCTGGAAGTGGAAATCAGCGTGGTCGGAAATGCCACAAAATTTCCTGCCAAAGTTGACACTGGCTCAACGAATTGTGTGTTTGCGCGTCAGTATGGTGAGCAACTTGGACTGAACATCGAAGGTGGAGAAATGGTCAGAATTGTAACAGCCACAGGTGTCTTCACGACGTACCGTCACTTTGTCACACTTCGATTTCTTGACCTCAGCTATGATGCCGGAATTTGCTTTGCCGTAGATGAAAATTTTAATCGTAATGTGCTCGGACGAAGCTGGTTTCTCAATCAGGTATTGCTTGGACTCAACGACTATGAAGGCAACTTATATCTCAGCAATATTGCCGAAACATGGAGTTAATCGTCAATTAATAGCTAAATCATATGTTACTCGTTATGAAATTCGGCGGAACCTCAGTCGGCAGCGCAGAACGCATTGCTGAAGCCGCCAAGCTTGTTCTCAAATCTGCCAATGAAGGTCATCAAATCGTAGTCGTCACCTCGGCGATGAGTGGCGTCACGAATAAATTAATTGCTGCCGCAGAAAATGCTGTGAAGGGTCATTGGCATGTTTCGGTACGTGATGAATTGTATGAACCGCATCGCAACGCTGCACACCTATTGATCAAAGACGCTACGCAGCGGCGCGATGCGTTGAATATTATGTGGGCGCACATCGAACGATTTGAAACGTTGTGCAAAGGCCTTTCGATGATTCACGAGCTTTCGCCGCGCACTCTTGATGCGATTTCCGGTTTGGGTGAAATGTTGTGTGCGCCGCTGCTCGCGGGTGCTATCGCTTCGGAGGGAAATCCGTCCTGCTCCATCGAAGCAAATCAGTTGATCGTCACGAATGAACAGTTTGGACAGGCTGAACCATTGATGGATCAGACCCGCAATAAGTCACGCGAAATTTTGTTGCCGCTGCTCAAGGCTGGCAATATTCCTGTGATTACGGGCTTCATCGGAGCCAATGAAGAAGGCGTCACGACGACGCTGGGACGCGGAGGCTCTGATTATTCTGCTTCGATTTTTGGCGCAGTGCTTGATGCCGATGAAGTTTGGATTTGGACGGATGTGAACGGTGTGATGACCGCGAATCCTTCGGAAGTTCCCGAAGCCAGAACGCTGGACGAAATCAGCTACAGCGAAGCCGCTGAGATGGCGTATTACGGCGCAAAAGTGTTGCATTACAAAACAATTTTGCCCGCGTATAAACAAAGCATTCCGGTGCGGATTCTGAATACATTTAGTCCGACGCATCCCGGCACAAGAGTTAGCGTCGAAGGTCGTCCATCATCACGTGGCGTCAAAGCTGTGACTTCAATTCGCAATGTTTCGTTGATTTCGATTAGTGGTAAAGGGATGCAGGGAATCCCCGGCATTGCCGCGAAAACATTCGCTACAGTAGCCGCAGAAAAAGCGAATATTCTGATGATTATGCAGGCTTCGTCAGAAAATAATATTTGCTTCGTAGTGAATTCCAACGAAGCGGATCGGGTCGTGAAAGCTTTGCGGGAAACTTTGAAAATTGATTTGATGCAGGGTCACATCGAAGATATTTCAGCGGATGATTCGATTGCTATTGTGGCAGTCGTCGGTGACAAAATGAAAGGCACAACCGGAGTTTCCGCTAAAGTCTTCGGCGCGATGGGAGCCAATGAAATCAATGTGATTGCGATTTCGCAAGGGTCGTCAGAGGTCAATATTTCGTTGATTGTGACGGAGAGAGATGTGGCGAAAGCTGTACTCGCAATTCATCAGGCTTTTGAATTAGACAAGCCGTCAACCTAAGCAGGATTACACTACATTTATTTATGAAGCCCGAAGCAATTTACCCCAAAGATATTATCAAAGAAACCTGCAATTGCGGGCATCCAATTGACCATCCCAAAGTTGGGATTCAACGCATCTACAGTTTTTGGATGGGTGTAGCGCAGTTGATTGGCGTGACTCCGATTCCGAAAGAAATTATTTTTTATTGTCGTGAATGTGGACGAGATTTCGCTTCGACGACGGATAAAGATTTTTGTGATTTTTATGTGATCTGACAATGCAGAAGCCCGCACGCAGTAAGGGCGCTTTCACAAAAGAAATGCTTAGCAGATTGCAAAAATCTGAGTAGAGGAATGGCGCCCTTACTGCGTGCGGGCTTCTGCATTAATACTGAAGTTCTATGCTAAAACTAAAATGTCTCGAAGCCGATTGCCACGCAGAATTTGAAACTAATTCCATCATTTACACTTGCGGAAAATGCGGTGGCTTGCTCGACCTTATTCATCCGGTCAAAGCCTTCAATCCTGAAAATCTCAAACAGCTTTGGGATGCCCGTTTAGGCTCAAAAGCTCCGGCTGACCAAAGCGGCGTCTGGCGTTTTCGTGAGCTTTTGCCTGAAGTCGAAGGGGCAAATATCGTCACGATGCTGGAAGGGAATACGCAGATTTTTTCAGCGCCACGGAGCGCAAAATATGCCGGGATGGAAGCCTTATCATTCAAACATCTTGGCATGAATCCGACGGGATCATTCAAAGATTTAGGAATGACGACAGGAGTGACGCAGGCACAAAAACTCGGATCAAAAACGGTCGCGTGTGCGAGTACGGGAAACACTTCCGCGTCAATGGCAGCATACGCAGCACGGGCTGGAATGAAGGCAATTATTTTTATTCCTTCGGGACAAATTTCTTTGGGGAAGCTTTCGCAAGCCCTTGATTACGGGGCTACGGTAGTGCAGCTCGAAGGAGATTTTGACGATGCGATGCGACTGGTGCGCGAAATTACGGAAGATTCTCCAATGTATTTATTGAATTCGGTTAATCCATTTCGATTGGAAGGGCAGAAGACAATTGCCTTTGAAATGCTGCAACAACGCGGTTGGAAAATCCCTGACCGCATTGTCGTTCCTGGCGGAAACCTTGGTAACTCCTCCGCGATTGCGAAAGGATTGCAGGAGCTTTTTGACCTGGGTTTTATTAATCGTCTGCCGAAAATTACGATCATTCAGGCGGAAGGTGCGAACCCCTTGTATCAACTCTGGCAACAGCTCAAAACTGAGCCGGATGCGAAATTAATTCCGGTAAAAGGCGCGACTACGTTAGGGACTGCAATCAAGATTGGAAGTCCGATCTCGTGGCAGAAAGCACTGCGCGGATTGCAAGCTAGTGGCGGTGAAGTTGAACAAGTCAGCGAACAGGAAATGGCTGACGCGAAAGCTATCATCGGACGCGACGGAATCGGCTGCGAACCTGCCTCGGCGGTGACGCTGGCCGGAATTAAAAAACTTGTCGCAGCCAATAAAATCAATCCTTCCGAAGATGTCGTAGCGATTCTGACCGGGCATGTGCTAAAAGACCCAGACTATATTGTGAGCTATCACAGAGGGGAATTAAAATTTAAGGATAAACAGGGAATCAGCCACTTACTAGAGTCAAAATTCGCCAGCCAATGGCATCAGGTCGCCGCACAACGCGAAGCGATAGAAGCGGTATTGAATTAAATCTTTGACTGCCACACTTGTTGGCAAATTACACAAAGGTTTGCTGGACACTAATTCTTCGCTCAATTCGACTCCGTGCTTGGGACCTTCGTTGACGTGCAGCCATCCATCCTGAATGGCGTTGGAGCAGGATGATTTCGATTTTCGTAATTTGCATAAAATTTTTATAACGTAAGAAAAACTTTTGTGCTATGCCTGTGACAATTCCTCGCCATGATCTATCCATGCAAACTAGGCAAACCATGCAAACAGGACTTGAATCAGTTTGGGTGTTGGGTGATCAGCTCATGGCAGATCATCCGTTACTAGATAAAACCAAAAAAGATCAGCGCATGATTGTCATGATTGAAGCGGTAGATCGGATGCATGAGCATCGCGCTCACCAGCATAAAGTGATTTTGGTTTTGTCTGCGATGCGGCATTATGCTGCATCACTGCGGCAAGCTGGCTGGCGGATAGATTATCGTGAAGCTGATACTTTTCAAGCTGGATTACGGGCGCACCTCGCTGAATACAAACCAGAAAAATTATGGATGATGGAAAGCGCTGAATGGGGTTTGCGCGATTTACAGTATCAGAATGCCGGCAAGCTAAGCGTCACGGTAGAAATTATTAAAAACGAACACTTTCTGGTTGAAAGTTTTGCCCCTGAAGAAAAAAATGGCAGGAAGTTAATCCTTGAAAACTTCTACCGGGCAATGCGTAAACACTTTGCAGTGCTGCTGGAAAAAAATGGAGAACCCAGTGGTGGCACCTGGAATTTCGATCATCAGAACAGACAGCCTTATCGCCAGCAAGTGATTCCTGATTCACCAGTTCGCTTTCTGCCTGATGAAATTACTCAGGATGTGATTTCAAAAGTTAAAGCTGCCTGTAGTGAAAATATTGGTTCAACGGATGGTTTTTGTCTGGCGGTAACTCGTGATCAGGCGCTTCAAACTTTAGATGATTTTATTGAAAATCGCTTACCGCATTTTGGCGCTTACGAAGATGCAATGGCGCAGGATGAACCAATTTTATTTCATTCTGTATTGTCTCCTCTGATGAATATCGGGTTACTTGCTCCGCTTGAAATTGTGCGGCGAGCCGAAGTCGCTTATCGAGCAGGACGAGCACCGATTAATTCCGTAGAGGGATTCATTCGTCAAATTATCGGCTGGCGGGAATATGTTTATTGGCGTTATCACAAAATGATGCCAGGCTTTCACCAGTTGAATCATTGGAATGGTACAGGTAAGCTGCCAGAATTTTTTTGGAATGCTGACACCAACATGAATTGCCTGCGGCAAATCATCCAGCGTGTGCTTGCGACTGGATACAGTCATCATATCGAACGATTGATGGCGCTGTGTAATTTTGCTTTGCTGGCGGGAATAAATCCTCGTGAGGTCAATGATTGGTTTTTATCAGTGTACGTTGATGCCTACGATTGGGTTGTCACGCCGAATGTGATTGGAATGGGATTATGTGCAGACGGTGGAATTGTTGGTACTAAGCCGTATATTGCTTCGGCAGCTTATATTAACAAGATGAGCGATTATTGCCGAGGTTGTGATTACAATCCCAAAATTCGTAGTGGCGATGATGCCTGTCCATTCAATTTTTTATATTGGAATTTTCTACTGCGCTATGAATCGCAGTTACGTGCAAATCCTAGGATGGGACCGAATGTATTAGGTCTTAGACATCTGGATACGGCTGAACGCCAAAGAGTGCAGCAGCAAGCTGAGCAATTCATAGAAAGATTCATTTCTGGTGATGAATGATTGTGCAAGGTAAGTGTAACGTTATGAATACATCATTTTCGTGTGCTGTGGTTGGAGCAGGTATTGCCGGATTAATGGCGGCAAAATCACTGCAAGCGCAAGGCGTGAAGGTCATTGTGGTAGACAAAGGGCGGGGCGTTGGTGGACGACTAGCGACGCGGTGGGTTGAGGCATCAGTGAATGAAAAAGGCTATTTCGATCACGGTGCGCAATTTTTTACGGTGCGCGAAGCGCGTTGGCAGAAAATTGTAGATGAATGGTTAGCAGCGGGAATTGTCCGCGAATGGGCACGCGGATTTGCGCAAGGAAATGAACTTGCCAGTCACGATGGGCATCCGCGCTTTTGCGGCGTGATCGGGATGAATGCGATTGCGCAGTATTTGGCGCGTGGTCTGGATGTTCGGTGTGAACACAAGGTGGTTGCTGTGCGCCAAAATAATCAACAATGGGACCTTGATTTTAAAAATCATGAATCCATCACAACTGATGTTTTGTTAATGACTGCGCCAGCAGAGCAATCACTCGCCTTACTTGAAGCTGGAAATTATATCCTTCCTTCTGCGGCGCAAATGGCATTGGAGCGGATCGTCTATGATCCCTGTTTTGCCGTGCTGGCAGTTTTAGATGCGCCATCGCATCTGCCTGAACCCGGCGCGTTGCAATTGCAAGGTGAGCCGATTGCCTGGATTGCCGATAATCATCGCAAAGGGATTTCTCATGATGCCTACACGATCACGATTCACGCTGGAGCTGAATTTACCCGGCAATATTGGGAGGCTGAACACGAATTTGTAGCCGGCAAATTATTAGCCGCTGCCAGCGCATGGTTAGGTGGATCGGTGCAAAGTTGGCAAGTGCATCGCTGGCGTTACAGTCAGCCACGGGTAGTGCATCCTGAAGCCTGTTTGCTGGTTAATGAGACTGCTCCCCTGATGTTTGCGGGGGATGGATTTGGCGCCCCACGCGTCGAAGGTGCTGGAATGTCAGGGCTAATCGCAGCAGATAAAATTGTAGAGGTGATGAGTCTATGAAAAAAAGCGATTTACCTAATAAGCTCTGTGTCACCTGTCAGCGATTATTTGTCTGGCGTAAAAAATGGGAAAAAAACTGGGACAGCGTTTTGTATTGCAGCGTGGCTTGTCGCAAATACAAAAATAATCCGAGTAAGGTTACAAAGTATGAAGCTGCGTACTGATTTTATTGATCGTCAGGAATTAATTGAATATTTACGCCTGAATTTTCCACAGGCGGCGGCGACTTCACCCGAAGTGTCGGAAACACGTGGTGGTCGCACCGCTGCCGAAAAATTACTGACTGGGCTTAACCCTGTGAAATATAGTAAAACGCGAAATCATTTGTCTGGTGCGGTGACTCGTCTCGCACCATATTTGCGGCACGGAGTTCTTTCGCTGGACGAAGTGCGGGTGTTGGCATTAAGCCGAGCGGGGAGTGCCGCTGAAAAATTAGTCAATGAATTTGCGTGGCGTGATTATTGGCAACGGGTGTATCAACTAATTGGTGATGGGGTTTGGAAAGACCGCGAATCCTACAAAACAGGTTATCGTCCGGCTGATTACGAAACCGAATTACCAGATGATATTCGTGCCGGACGCACCGGACTTGCTTGTATAGATGCGTTTGTCCACGAACTGGATGCAACGGGATTTTTGCACAATCACGCAAGAATGTGGATTGCCGCTTACCTTATTCATTGGCGGAAAATTCGGTGGCAGACCGGCGCCCGTTGGTTTTTACAACATCTTTTGGATGGTGACCCTGCGAGTAATAATTTGTCGTGGCAATGGATCGCTTCAACTTTTTCTCATAAACCTTATTACTTCAATCGCGACAATCTTGAACAATTTACCGACGGAATTTATTGTCGAAAATGTAACTTGAAAGATCACGGATGCCCATTTGATGCGACGTATGACGAACTTGAGCGCAGACTTTTTCGGAGCGAGGGTGAGCGATGAATGAAAATGTTTTAGTCTGGATTCACCCCGATTGTCTGAATCCGTGCGGTGCTGCTCTGACCAAATATTCTACAGCTCCAAAGGTTTTTGTCTTTGATGATGAATGGCTGCTGACAGATAGCATCAGTCTGAAACGAATTGCTTTTATATATGAATGCTTGTTGGAAATTGAAGGCGTGGAAATTCGGAAAGGGCAGGTCATTAAGGAGATTCTGGAAGCAATGAGTTCGTCTCACTGCGACTCTATCGTGGTAGTCGAAAGCGTTGATCCTCGATTCGCTGAAATTGTGGCAGAATTCCGCCGGAAAAATATCCAAGTAGAAATTCTTGCGGCTGAACCGTTGGTGAAACTGGCAGCAGGAGAAGCCGAACGACTAGATTTGAAGCGGTTCAGTCGCTACTGGAATCAAGTCAAACGGCGAGCAATGAGCTTAAACGAATCGCTGTTTTAGTAGGGTAAGCAGCCTACACCCTAAATCATTTCAACTTCAGGAGGGGAAACAATCAGGATAGTTGCGCCTCCGACTGAATGCAGATCAATATGGTTGGTCTGATCCAGTGCAACTGTGAAATCACCTTCCAGGTAGGTTGTCCCATTCACGACAAAATCTCCAGAAACCATGAAGCATTGCTCGCTGCCGAAATGTTTGTGATTCGGGAGGTAAGCTCCCGGTTCCAATTTATAAAGACAGGTCGTGAATTTCGTTGCTGGGTCGCGGTAAAGTTTTTTCATCGAAATGCCTTCATCTACCTGAATCCACTGTCCATCGTTTTTGAAGACATCAAAACCAGTTGGCGTTTCAGCGGTTACTGATGAAGCCGGGCGAAGCAAACTCCGGCTTTGGTCAGCAGCAATTCGTGTCAGCAGATTGTCGCGGACTCCGGTGGAAGGCGTGGCTTCAGGCGCAGCCGCGCTGAGATGGGACACCACTGCGGCGTAACTGGCGGCTTCTGCCTGCGCGGATTCTTCAGCTATTTGAAGGTCTAACTCAAACGCGCGAGCTTCGTGTTGGGAGAGTGCGCCGAGCGCATACAGCGCAGCGGTCGCTTGAAATTCGTGTTGTTGTAAGTCGTTTTCCATTATAAAAAATTCTTTCTGGTTCAATGTCCAGACATCATCGGAACCAATGATTCCTTCAATTTTATCATGCCTAAACGCACCCGCGTTTTTACTGTTCCCAGTGGTTGTCCGAGGTGGAGGGAGATTTCACTTTGACTCAGGCCTGAAAAATATGCCAGTTCAATGACCTGACGTTGTTCAGGCGTAAGTTCAGCCAGTGCTTTGCGCACAAGGCGTTGATGTTCAGTCGTCACGGCAGCTTCTTCGGGATTCGGTTCAGAGCTGCGAGCATCGGCGGCAGTTTTCAGTGATTCCTTGCGAAGCATTTCCTGCTTGCCCGAACGGTAACGATCTAACGCTCGCGTTCTGGCAATCGTCATCAGCCAGGCTAAGGGCGTACCTCGCTCGGCGCTATAAAAACCAGCTTGACGCCAGACTTGAGAATACACATCAAGCAAGACTTCTTCAGCCGTCGAACGATCATTCAGAATTCTGAGAATCAATCCAAATGCCGCTCGATTGGTCAGGTCGTAAAATTTGGCGAGAGCAGTTTGATCCCTAGTTGCGATTAATTCAATTTGCGCAACCCAACCCTGATCGCGTTCGATTTTCTGTTGTACCGCAGCGTTCGTCATATCTGTTTGCGAAGACACGGGGCTTCTCCTTTCGGAAATACGTTTCAAAGTTCTTGATTGGATGTATGAAAAAATAAAAAAAGTAAAAAAAATCTGAGAGGGGGAATCTCGACCAATAAAATAATAACGTAAAGAGAGCCGAAAGCGCAAAATCTTCTCGTTAGATAAATCCGATTTATGGCAGTGGTGCGTATCTCCTCTGAAACAACAGAGAGGATTGAATTATGCGGAATTATTTTAGATTTCTGATTGAGTTTGTGTGTCCGGTAGCCTTATTTGTCTGTGCTGTCTTATTGGCAACCAGTTGCAAAACCGTTCAATCGGCAGGTGAAGCTCCATTGCCCAAATCCTGTGCCATTGCTTTAGCCGCGCAATCAGGCAATACCAAACTGGATGACGAAATTACCAAATGGCAGCAAAAATCCAAAACTACAAACAAAGAAGCGGAAAAAATCAGCCTTGAACAATTAGGCTGGAAGTTCGTTGAAAAGGCCAGAATTTCCAATGATCCAGGATTTTTTCAATTAGCTGCCGCCTGCGCCGAATGCATGCAGGCGCAGGTCAGTGCATCAAGCTCGGAAGCTTTGCTCTTACGCGGACATTCGTTGCATCAAATGCACCGCTTCACTGAGGCTGAACCAATTGCGCGAGAACTGGTCAAAGCGCGCGGGTTATCCTTTGATTACGGCTTGCTCGGCGATGTTTTGATGGAGCAGGGCAAGTTGAAAGAATCAGTTGACGCTTATCAAAAAATGATGGATCAGAAGCCGAATATGCAGGCTTACAGCCGTGCCGCGTACATTCGATGGTTGCAAGGGGATGTCAAAGGCGCTGAAGCCTTAGCTACGCTCGCAGCGCGTTCAGGCAGCCCGCAAGACCGCGAAGCTACCGCGTGGTCATATTCGCGCTTAGCATTTTATGAATTTCAGCAGGGAAAATTAAATCAAGCCAAAGCCGCACTGGGAGCTTCATTGCAATGGCAGCCTGAGTACGCTCCGGCCTTGTTGATGAAGGGAAAAATAATGATGAGCGAAGGGCAGTTTGCCGAGGCTGTGCCAGTTCTCAAACGGGCGGCTGAATTAAATCCATTAACCGAATATCACTGGGCTTTGACAGATGCCTTACGTGCCAGTGGTAATGAATCTGAGGCTCAGGGAATTGAAGCGAAAATTAGTCAGGATGATCCGCGCACGCTCTCACTTTTTTATGCCACCAGAAATTTGAATCAGGACAAAGCTCTCAGTTTAGCCAAAGAAGAATTGAAGCTGCGTCAGGACGTTTATACCTGGGACGCGCTGGCGTGGGCGCAATTTACAGTCGGAAATCTGAGCGAGGCTGAGGCTTCAATTAAAAATGCGTTAGCCGAAAATACACAGGAAGCCAGATTTTTCCTACACGCTGGAATCATCAATGCGCGGCAGGGAAAACGCCAAAGCGCAGAAAAGTTTTTTCACCAAACTATTTCCATCCAGCAAATGCTGCTGCCATCTGAACGAGAAATCCTGAAGAGGGAAGCGGCGAATTTAAGTCAGAATAAGAAATCATAGAATTGGTTTCTACACTTGAAAACCATCACCAAATTTGGGGGACAGATGAAAACGAAAATACGACAACTCAGACAAGGCGTAGCCTTTATGCTCGCCCTTTCAATGACTTTATTAAGTGTTCCATTCAATGCTCCGGCTCTGGCTTCGAGCCACATGGACGCGCCACTCATTACTCGTGACCCGTCGGCGAATACCACCGATGTCTACGGCTTCGTGAACGAAGTTGGAGGGCGGAAATTTCTCGTCGTCGCACTCGGCGTGTATCCGCATGAAAATCCTGGTGTCGGTCCGAACAAATATAATTTCGATGATAATGTTCGTTATGAAATTCATGTTTCGACGGGAGCCGATGTCGCACGAGGATTTCCAACCATCACGTATCGGTTTGAATTTCAGACCAAATTCAAAACCCAGAAAACCATTCTTCAATCTTATCTCGGACAGGTTCAGGACGTTGACGACAGCAGTCAGAATCTGACGCAGACCTACAATATTACCAAAATTGTGAATCGTGTTGGGCCTGATTTTATTGGCTCTGGTGTTGTTCCGCCGAATAATCAAGGCATCGCTACACCACAGTATAACGAAGGTAATGATGGCACGAAGCCCGCGCGTAAAGGTGTTGGCACGGAAGCCGAACTGGATAAGTATACGAAGCAGGGCGTCTATAAATTCGCCAATGGTTACACCGCCTTTGCCGGACAGCGTGATGATGGTTTTTATGCGGACGTGCAATCCATCTTTGATTTATTGCAACTGCGCAATCCGGGCAAAGATGCACAGGGCGGTTTTAATATTCACATGATGGCATTGGCGATCCCGGTTTCTGACCTCGGAGGCGATCAGCAACAAGTTGGCGTCTTTGCGACCACGAGCCGCGCTTCAGTCCCTGTCACAAGAGCATCCGGCGCTGATTTAGAGGAGTTGTCACGAGTCTGTGGACACTTCGATGGTATTCGTCAGGCAGATTGCTATCTTGATACCTTGAATCGCAATAAGAAATGGGTACAAGTGGCACGTCAGGGAAATCCGCTTTTCAACGAAGGTCTCGTCGCCTTAGAAGACAAGGATTTATACAGTCGTACCTTGCCAACCCAGGATAATTCTTTATTCAGGAAGTATGCTGAAAATCCTGAACTCGCCAGCCTCATCAATCTAATTATTGGTAAAGGGCAAACGCTGGCGATAGACAAAGGGCGAACTGACATTGCAGGAATTTATATTCCTGATGTGATCAAAGTTGACCTTTCAACCTCGAAGGTCCGTCTTGCTGGTAACGGCGCAACGGATGCGAGCAATCCAGACGAAGTAGGTTTTTCACGACTCAGCATTTTCGGTGGCGATGTGCTCAAGAGCAAAATTCAGGACCCGTTCAAGAACGGCGGATTTATCCCCGGCGGTTGGCCGAATGGTCGTCGCTTCGGTGATGACGTAGTTGATATTGCCATCATCGCCTTGCTCAGTGATTTGCGTGATCCGAATAACCTGAAGATCAATGACCCGTTCAAAGGCAACTACGATGGAGTGACGAGTAACGATCAGGGATACAACAAAGTGTTCCCGTATGAATCAACTCCGCAGAATGGTCGTGTGCCGAATTTTGCAAAGTAAGCAGTTTCAACGCAAAGGATCAAAGGGGCAAAGATTCAAAGAAGTTCCAGCAGAGAAATCTCTTTGACCCTTAGAACCATTGATCCTTTGCGTTAAATCGTCTTCGGAATAGTTGTTTCGTGGCGGTAATAGCAGGTAGTATTAAATTTCGGTTTTATACTGCCTACCGTTACCGCCAATTTTTTGAGGAATTCATGCAACGACTATTTCGCCCCGATATGCACACGAAATCTTTTTTTAAACTCCTGTTTTTCTGCTCCCTAATTTCTATCCCCTCTTCCTTAACCTTCGCCCACGATCCCGGACTCAGCAACGTTGAGATGAAGCTCGAAGGAAATCGCTTGACTGCCCAAACTGCCTATAATTACGTGGACATCGAAGGCGCAGTTTTAGTGGACAAAGACCTTGATCGTACCATCACGAAAGAAGAATTTGAGGCTGCCAAATCAAGCCTGGAGCAATTAGCCAAAGCATCGCTGGAAGTTAGTTATGACGGAAAAAAAATTGAGCCAAGCGAAATCTCCGTCAAAGTTGCCAAAGCCGAAGACGGACGCGAAACGGCTTTTTTTTCGTTAGTGTATGCGGGAATTCCGTCAACTGAATTGATCGTCAAATCTGCGATTATGGAAAAGCTGAGTCGCGGACATCGTGAATATTTCAAGCTGACGAATGCCGAAGGAAAAACGATTGCCGAGCGATTACTTGATTCCAATAATAGTTCCGCCACTATTTCCGCCGGAGAATTATCGGCAGCGCTGGGTAACTGGCATACCTTCAAGCAATTCATCGAATTAGGAATTGAGCATATTTTATTGGGCTTTGATCATCTTTGCTTTTTGATTGGATTGTTGCTGGCAGCGAAAAATCTTTCTTCTGTCATTAAAATTATTACTTCATTTACAATTGCGCATTCGATCACCCTGGCATTGGCGGCGCTGAATATTGTGACGATTTCTCCAAGCTTTGTAGAGCCGATGATCGCCGTCTCAATTATCTATGTTGGCTTAGAGAATGTCTGGCGGCGCGGACAGGAAATTCAGGGACGCTGGTTGCTGACGTTCGCGTTTGGCTTAATTCACGGCTTCGGATTTGCTTCGGTGTTGCGAGAATTAAATATCGGCGCCAGTGGCAGTGGCTTAGCGATTCCATTAGTTTCATTCAATCTCGGCGTAGAAATTGGACAGCTTGCCATTGCTACATTATTCTGGGGAGCTATTTGGAAAATTAGAAAAACAGAAATATTTAAGGCACGTCTCGTTCCGGTTTGTTCAATTTTAGTTGCCCTTGCCGGAGCGTATTGGTTGATTGAGCGAACTTTATTAGCGAAATGAATAGCAAAAATAGGCCACGGATTTTACGGATCATGCGGGTTTTCGCTGATCTGAAATTCAGACCCGCGTAAACCCGCATGACCCGCCTTATCTGCGGTCTATTCTTTAATAATAAAATCCGAAATCCTTTTTTGAGCGTAACTATAAAGACGAAATTTAATTGTCAGGAATAAGTTTATATTTCACCGAATAAGGAACCTGATGAACAGATGGATCACTCTTTTACTTGCCTTTTATGTACTCGCGTCGTTTAACTCCCTGGGATTCGCTCAGGCCTCTCGAATGCTTTCTGGCACTGTCATCACGAAAAAAAATGAATCGGTTCCGAATGTGAAAATCATTGCCGGAACTTCTGAAACAACCACCGACGCGCAGGGAAATTTCACGTTGAAAATTACAGAAAACGTGACTCGGCTTCTGGTTGAAGGCAAGAACGTGGTCTCGAAAGAATTTCAATTTCGACCGGATCAGAATAATTTGTTGATCCAAATCGAATACACGATTTCTCCGATTCATGACAGTTTAATCATTGAAGCGACTGCGCTGGAACCTGGTGTCGAACGTCGCAACGAAGCGATTTTCAAAGACACGTTATTTTCGCGTGACGATCAGGTTTTTCAGACGCTTGATGCTGGCATCAACGCCGGACAGCACGAAGGTGGCGGAAAATCATTAGAAATTCGTCGCTTCGGATTTAACCTCGATCATGGCGGCGTCAATGGCGGATTGAAAGTGCTGGTTGATGGCGTGCAGCAAAATCAGGGGACGCAGGGACACGGGCAGGGCTACCTCGGACAATTGAAATCAATGATGCCGGAACTGGTGCAGGACGTGAGCATTTTGAACGGGCCTTTCAGCGCGGAGTATGGTGATTTTTCCGGCCTCGGTGTAGTTCATATTCGCCTCAAAGAATCTTTGCCGGAGCAAGTGACGGCGCGAATTCAGGGCGGATCATTCGGCACGTTCAGAACGTTTCTCGGCTTCAGCCCGAAGATCAAAAGTGCCGACACAATTTTTGCTTATGAAGGTTCGCGGACAGATGGGCCATTCAAAAATCCTTTGCGGTATAAGCGCGATAACTTTACCGGAAATTACGTTTTGCATTTGGATGACAAGAGAACCTTCGGAGTCAAAGTTAATGCCGGACGCAATGACTTTTTTTCGTCGGGGCAAATTCCACTGGATGAAGTCGCGGCAGGCAAGCTTGATCGTTTTGGTTATATTGATCCTGCCAATGGTGGGCGTATCAGAACCGGAGTTGGCAGCGTTTATTTCAAGCAGGAAGCAGCTTTGGGGAGCATTTTCAAAATTGATGGTTTCGTGTCGCGTTCGTTGTTCGATCTGTTTTCCAACTTTACATTTTTTGCGGCTGATGAAAAATTTGGCGATGAAATTCAACAGCACGATTCGCGTTTGCAGCAGGGAATTAATACGCAGTACATCAGGCCATTTGAAGTCGCAGGCAATCATGCGCTGCTGACCGTTGGCGCAAATTTTCACGCCAATCAAATCAATGTTGGCTTATATCCATCCATCAATCGCGCTCCCAATCGTGCTGTCTTCAACCCCGATGCGTTAGTCACCAGCGCCAATGCACACGTCACGAATG
Organism: Blastocatellia bacterium; assembly: GCA_043775925.1. GTDB lineage: Bacteria > Acidobacteriota > Blastocatellia > RBC074 > RBC074 > JAFDVL01. Next base: position 637 of record JAYVRW010000172.1, on the reverse strand, counting down.
CGGCGGGCTACGTGCAGCAAAGTCTTGATTTCCTTCAGGGCAAACTGCATTTGGATGGCGGATTGCGCTACGATTATTTTCGTTTTGATGTCAGAGATCGCATTCATCCGGCGGACTCCGGCGTGCAGGGAGCGTATCGTTTTCAGCCCAAAGCTAATCTCGCTTTTACGCCATCGGTAAAAATCCCGGCAACATTTTATTTTAATTATGGTCGTGGAATTTCGAGTCAGGATGCGCGTGGCGTAGTCCTCCGACCAGAAAGCCCGCGCCTCTCGACGACTGATTTTTATCAGGTCGGCACATCATACAACGCGAATCGTTTTTCCGTCAGTACCGATTTATTTTTGATTGATCGCAGCAATGAACAGGTCTACATCCCGGACGACGGAAGCATTGAATTTAAAGGGCTAAGTCGTGCTTACGGTGTCGAGGTGAAAGCCTCTGCCAAACTGACTCGCGTCCTCAGCCTCAACGCCGGAATCACCCGCGTCGGCAATGCTTTTTATCGTGGTGAGTCGCCGCGCATTTATGTAGATTCCGCGCCGCGCCTGACTTCAAATGCCGGATTGACGTTATCGAATTGGCGCGGCTTCAGTGGCTCCTTGCGCTACCGCCACATTGATAATTATCGGTTGGA
>JAYVRW010000171.1:0-5473 GCA_043775925.1 Blastocatellia bacterium | reverse complement strand
TCGAAACTTTTTTGTTGGGATTGAGTTCAAATGGAGCGACGGGATCGTTGCTGGCACGATTGAAGATAGCAAAGCCAACTTCTTTTTCGCCTTGAAATAATGTGTTCAGCATCGGAACGGAAACTGTGATGGTCGGAATTTTCGGCTCATCACCACCATCGCTAAGTTTTTCAGGAGTGAGCGCCCCATTTTCCACGGCTCGTTGACGAGAACTATTCCAATTGGCAAGCGCTCCAAAACTTGGGACGACGATGACGGCTTTGGCTCCGTTTTTAGCAGCGTATAATTGAGGGCTGAAAAAATCTTCACCTGCTTTGCCAGAGCGAAGATCATTGAAAGTTACACCTCTGGGAAGTCCGGGAAGTGTAATCAGAATTTTATCTTTGACATCAAGTTTGCCATTCGGCGTTTCGTAAGGATTGATGTTTTTTGATTTGACGACCCAGCCGTTGGCAACATAGACGCAGTTGCCGCTGACTGATCCTGGATTGAGAGTTGCCAGAAAATCGTCTCCGAATTTGAATGATTGACCATTGATATTTGCGGTCGTCGCTTCAGGTTCAAGTTTGTCTTTGTCGCGGCGCAACTTCATCTTTTGAAAATATGTGCCGTTGTCTCCGCCAGGTTGCAAGCCCCAGCGTGACATCATCATCGCCAAAAATTTTGCCGTGGTATCAAGTCCGCGTGAAGGCGTGTCGCGGCCTTCCATTTCGTCGGAAGCGATAAAATATAAATAATCTTTCATTTGCGCGGCGGTAATGTCTGCGACATTTCCATTGGACGGCGGCGCAACAACCGGAGCTACGGTTTTTGACTTTTTAGTCTGCGCAAAAACAGGTGTGCAAAGCACTGCACCGATAAATGCCAGAGTTATCAATTTTTTCATGATTGTAATTCCTTTTGAAATCTGTGGTAGGGGCGGAGATTTTTAATAATGGCAACACATCACTATTACTTATGATTAGTACCGTTTTGACTTTTGAGCAGCGTATCCAACAGGTCTACGCAAAGCGCACTGCGCTCGCCAACTTCTTCGTCTAGTTTGTCGCGGCGATCCTGCATTTGATGAAGCTCTTCAGCGATATGCAGGGCGGCCAGGATGGCAACTTTGAGTGAGTCAACCGTCAACGTGCCAGCCGTAATTTCACGCATTCGCTTATCAACAAATTCTGCCAGTTGTTTGATGTGCGCCGCTTCGCCGTCGCGGCTGAGAATATTATAAGTCTGGTTGTAAATTTCAACCTTAACTTTTTGTGCCGGAGTTTGTTCCATGTTCAATTCAGTGAATTCGTTGGGGGATTTTCAGCCTTAACGTTTGGCTCCAATGGCTTCGGCTTCCATTTCGAGCACTGCGATGGCATCAAGCATTGCTTCTACTTTCAAGCGCATCGCATCACGATCCGCGAACAACCGTTCGACTTGTGTTTCAAGGCGTTCTTTTTCTTCCTGATGAGATCGAAGCTCTCTTCGCGTTTCGGTCATTTGCTCAGCGAGGATTTCGTTTTCCTGTTTGAGCGTTTTACATAACTCGACCGTGCGATAGATTTTGTCTTCGAGGTGCGAAAACTTTTCTAACCCGGATACAGCCATAGTAGGGGATTACTCCTGTCTTAATCAGTTGCAGAAACACGCACGAAGTAAGTGTGTTGGTATCACGCCCGTACTACGTGTGGGCTTCTGCATTTTTTATCTTAATTCGGCTCCAAATTTTGAACTCAAAGCGGCGACAACCTGTTCGTGCATCGCGTTAATTTCAGCCTCGGTCAATGTTCGATCAAGAGATCGGTAACGCAACGATAGTGCCAATGAATGCTTACCTTCGGGCAACTCTTTGCCGGCATACAAATCAAACATTCTGATTTGTTCCAACTGCGGTAATGACAACGCAAGAATCGTTGTTTCAATCTGATGCCAACTGACCTGGCGATCAATTAAGATTGCCAAATCACGTGTGACATTTGGGAATCGAGGTAAAGGTTGATAACGAGATTCAGCCGGATTTAATTCTAGTAACAATCCGAAATTCAATTCTGCCAGTAAAACCGCCTGTTTGAATTTATAACGCGAAGCCAAAGTTGGATGCAATTGACCTAAATGCCCGATTGCCTTGTCACCACACGATATTACCGCAGCGCGTCCCGGATGCAAATAGGGAACATCGGTTGCGGGCTGGAATGAAATATTTGGAAGGCTCAGGCTAACAAGAAGAGCTTCGACTGCGCCTTTGAGATCGTAAAAATCCAGGCGCGTCGAAGCCGCCTGCCAATCCGTTTCATTGCGCATTCCCGTCAATGCCAGCGCAAGTTTTTCAGTTTCAAGCGGACGCTCACCCAAAGCTGATTGTGCGAAGCATTTACCTAATTCAAATAATTTTACGTTGCGCGTTCCGTGATTTAAATTATTCGCCAGCGAAGCCAATAATCCGCCAAGTAGGGTCGTCCGCATTTCCGCCTGCGTCGAATCAATTGGATTCGTCAGTTTTAAACGATCCGCTTCAATCACTGTGGTCAGCGCGGCGTCATTTTCTGCATTCACGAAACTGAAATTAATGGCTTCGTGAAAACCTAACCCAGTTAAGCTTTGTCGCACGGCGCGGCGTCCGATGTCACCTTTTAAATAAGCTCCGGCTCCACTGCCACCGGGCAGTGAAGTGATTAATTGATCGTAGCCGATGACGCGAATCACCTCTTCGATCAAGTCCTCTTCAATCGCCATATCGTGACGCCACGACGGAGGAATCGCCGTCAAACTATTTTCAGAAGTAGTGACTGCAAATCCCAATGCAGTTAGAATTTTTGTCGCCTGTGCGAGGTTAAGCGCCAATCCGGTTTTTGCCAAATAGCGTGAATCCCGCAGTGTGATGGGCTGTCGTGTCTGTGGTTCGGTTCTGACATCAATGATTTCGCTGAGAATTTCTCCACCACAAATTTCGGCAATTAAATTCACGGCTCGCAGCGAAGCCTTGTCAGGCATTTCAATATCTGCACCACGTTCGTAACGATACGAAGCCTCCGTGTTGACAGCTAAATTTTTAGCCGTCTGCCGAATCGAAACCGGATTGAAATACGCCGCTTCGAGTAAAACATTCGTGGTAGCTTCTGAAATCCCCGAATGTAATCCGCCTTTGATGCCACCAATGGCGACAGGCTTTTCAGCGTCGCAGATCACGACTACATCAGAGTTCAGTTCGCGTTCTTCGTTATCAAGCAGCGTGATTTTTTCCCGTGTCTGGGCGCGTCGGACGATGATGCGCTGACCGGCGAGTTGATCCAAATCAAACGCGTGCAGCGGCTGCCCCAGCTCCAGCATGACGTAATTGGTGATGTCGGCTACGTTGTTGACACTGCGTTGACCCAGAGCTTCCAGACGGGCGACTAACCATTCCGGCGAAACCCCGACTGTGACGCCTCGAATTACGCGAGCCGTATAGCGCGGGCATAAATCCTGTGCCAGAACTTCGACCGAAGTCACTGCACTGGTTTTTGTCACGGAAGTTTTTTCTATCGTTATTTTATTGTGCAGAGGCTTGTCGAGAACTGCCGAGACTTCACGGGCAATGCCAAGATGTGACAAACAATCAGGACGATTTGAGGTCAATTCAAATTCAAGAATTGAATCCCCGTTGTGTTCTTCGATAGCATCTACGGCATTGCCTGCCATCGTCATCCGCGTCGCCAGATCACGCGGCGAAAGGTCAAGGTTCACTAATTCTTTCAGCCAGTTATAAGAAATTTGCATAAATTATTAATGTCATGCGGTGGGAAGCTTGTCCGCCGAGCCGGCATTTACCCACTTATTTGCACCAAATGGTTTCTCATGTGCGCAACGTAATCTTCAATCAAAAAACGAAGGGTTACAGGTTCGTTATCCCCTACACGAACAGTGTGATTCAACTTGTCTTCAGTAATATTTTTAATGACGTGAATTAAATGTTGATTGTAACTTTTCCAAAACGCGAGCAACTCACTCCAAGCTTCGTTTTGATAATTTTGTGAAGCCACCCACTGCTCTTGTTCGTAGCGCGGCATCGCTAACCCGTCCTGAAATTGCACGCGCACAAACCGCTGATGATTATTGGAGGCGGAATCAATCAAATGCCCGATGATTTGCTTCGGCGACCATTTGCCGGGAGCAGGGCATTGTTCGCTTTGAACTTCGGTGATTTTCGCAAGCTGCTCGGAAGCAGTTTTGATGGTAGCAGTAAATTCCTGAATGAGAGCTTTCATCTATTTTTCCTTATCGTTCAATCAGCCAATTCGTTTGCGCATTTGAACTGGGAAGTCTTAGCGAGTTAAGGACGGATGATTTTATGGGTCGTTTTTCATCCCAGAAAATCATTGAATCAAGAAATTTCAAAGTCTTCTCCCGATTAATGAAATTAAGTACTGCTCTGGCTTCGTCTTCTGTTTTGTAGCTTAGAAAATATACGGTGTCATCAAAGACTACAGGCTTGTCATTGATTGGCCCGATGAGTTTGAATTCCAGTTTTTTATACAAACCGCAAATCGCAATTTTCCAATTCAGAAAAGTATAGCTACCAACGCCAAAGACCGAAAACGGCGGTGAATTCTCGTAAATTCGACTTTTCCTGCGTTCAAGGTTACTGCTGTGCGCTGCAAGATATTCCCACGTTTTCGGTGCGTAAACTTGAATTCCGCGTGTCTCTTCGCCAGGGCTTTTTTGCGGGACAAGCAGGAAGCGATTTGTGGTGTCACGGCTATTGGCAATGTCCGAGCCTTTGAAAAGCGGGTATAAAAAATCGTCTTCGATGGACACCTCTTCGCCTAGCCCATTATACAAAATTCCATCAATGGATTTTAGCTCCATGACCTCGGAGCAGTCATGCTTGATTCCTGACCGCCATTTATAATCGCTGTGTCCAAACAATTCCTCGGTTTCATCAAAGGCCGACAGGTTACTAATCATCACATTTTTTCGCCAACCAGTACGGGAGCCGCGCAGCGCATCAAGGTCATCATGAATCATGTAATCAAATTCACGAACTACACCTCCGAATTGACAAAAAAGTAAGCAGGCGTCTACAGCGGCATCGAAGTATTTGGCAGCATCAATTTTGAACAAAGCAGCTTCTTTGACCGGAAAATGATTTTGGCGCAAGTGATTCATGACTTTACGCGCTACGGCAGTTTTACAGAGGATCGCCATCGTTCCCTGACTTTCGCGTAAGGCATCGGCAAGCTGCATTAACATCCATTCAGAGATGTCGAAATTACTTTTTCCGGTCATGGCTTCTATTCCATTACGAAATTGAAAATTAGTTTTGAGTGGAAGGTTTGTTCCGCCAGTAACTCCTTGCACAGAATTCGTAACCCAGGGAAGGTTTCCAATTACTAAGACTTCTCCGTTAGATTTCTTAACGATAGATTTCCAGTCGAGTTTGAAAAAATCTCCGTGTTGCGCCTGCACTCTGGTGTCAGTGGGAGTAAGTTCTGTTTGCAACAAATCAACGTAG
>JAYVRW010000170.1:0-72242 GCA_043775925.1 Blastocatellia bacterium | reverse complement strand
TACGAGGTTCTTTTTGTTAGAGAAGTAAACGGTACATGGGTCAAGAGCTTGCCGGATACTCAATCCATGTACCGTTTACCTCGGCATACCTGCTGATTCTTTGGAGGTTGTTCAGTAATAACTAAGCGAAACCTTGAGAGCCGCAAGCATACTTCCGGGGGTGAGTGTGGACATCCTGGTTCTCTGCCTTTGAAACCTACTCGTCAGGCAAAGCGTCGAGGGATGGGGGACCGGGGGAAACCTGATCTGCAACCTGCGCTACGTGGTAGCGAGTTTTCTGCCGCGCAAGTTCGTCTTGCGGTTTTTTACTGCCCACACTCAAAACAAACTTAACAGAATATAAATCCAACTCACCAGAATCATCTGATGGCACTTCGACTGACTGCGCTGACAGAATAGGGTGTTGCATAAGAACGAAGATAAGTTGTCGAACGATCAATTGTCGCTGCCTGCCATAAATCCTGGATCATAAATCCCTGCATGCAGCGCGAGTTAATCGCCTGACCAATTTTATAACAAAGATCAAAGCTGGGAATTTCACTTCTCTCGCTCTCTAAAGTTTCAAGTAACCCGAGCGGAAGACGTGTTAAATCTGCCAGGTCTGAGAGGCTAAGACCCGCTTTTTTTCTTTTCTCAGCCAAAACCTGACTAAATTGCGACCTACTTAGCTTTCTCGAAAAGGCTGTCATTTGCATTGGGGGTCTCCATTGATAATGGCCATTAACGAATCACCCAGTGATGTACACCTGTGCAGACACAGACTTCAACGGAAAGATACAAGTAAAGGTATTACCTCTTCCAAAAATCCCGCTCCTGTCTTAGAGCCTACTCAAGTTTTGATTCGTTAATGACCGACTCGATTTCAATTTTTTATAGCGATTACTCGTAATACTCAAAACAGTAGAAAAGACGGTGCGACTGCCACTTGGTTTGCCTGTTACGAGTAATCGCCCCTTAAGCCTTCGCTGGATATAACTGCAATGAACGTGCCACAACCAAAGAGGCGTTAAGAATAATCTAAAATAGCTCCCTAACTCATTTATTTTAATTGACTTAGAATAGTAGCTACTACTTATGTCACAGATTTATGATAATTCTATTATATTACAAACCGCGAGTAGGAGCTACCCCTCCACCTGCTTCAAGCGCCCTCAAATATATGATTAAGATACGCAGAATCAATGATTTAGATTAAAATGGGAAGTTTCAACTCAAGTCTTGGGTAAAAAATCGCAAAAAGTGTATTTTGTACCCTTCGCGGTGTTCTTATTTCAGATTCCCATTGACGATCTGAAGGTTGGTTTTTAATATCCCTGAGCGACTTTTAACGATAATGAATGAATTAACACCAAAACCTGTCAGAGGCCTTAATTTTTTGCTGGAAGAAAAAATTGAGAAAATTTTTTCTGAAGTCTTCCGTCAGACTTCCAATCGAGAAGAAAAACTCCATCTTCAGTTTTACCCGTTCGCCGGATTGAGCCACACCATTCGCATTCGCAGTCAGCATGTCTATGTCAGGATTTCAGATTTATTAATGACTGCCCCTGACGCTGTTTACCGCGCTCTGGCTCACATCCTGATTCGCAAATTATTACGGCTTCGACCCAATAAGGAAGCCGAAGCAATTTACCGTCGATTTTCTCAAGGTCCTGAACTTCGAGCAGCTTCAGATCAGGCCAGACAATCCAGAGGACGTAAAATATTAAATGGAGCCGCTGGAAAAATTTATCACCTGACACCGATGTTTTTACGTCTCAATGAAGAGTACTTTGATTTCACACTGGCAAGACCTGTGCTGAGTTGGAGTACACGCCGCACCAAACGAATTCTTGGGCATTATGACGCTAATCACGATTGCATTGTGATTAGCCGTTCGCTGGATTCGGTAAACGTTCCGGCGTATGTGGTAGAGTTTGTGCTCTATCACGAAATGCTGCATATCAAGCACGAGACCCAAATCATTAATGGGCGTAGACGAATGCATACTTCCGCTTTTCGCGCCGACGAGCGAAAATTTGCTTTTTATTATGAGGCCGAGAAATGGATCGAAAACTTTGCCCGCCGCAGATGATTGAATTTGTATCTCGACAAGTGGCGCGTAGCACTATTATAATTCCGGCGAGTTGAAAATTCTGCATTCCCTCCCTTTTGCCGAAGTCATTTGAGTCGCCTTTGATACAGCGCTCAAATTGTCATCAATTCGATTTCTCATCAGGTTAAAATTTTGAGGAACGATCATTCTAAATAACAATTCAGCCCCATTTTTCACTATGGAATCAGGAACAATTATGGCGAATAGAACCTTTATGAAGACTCAACCAATACTCATCACAATAGTACTGCTTTTCACGCTGGCACTTTCGGCAATGGCGCAAAACGTAGCTGTCGTGAATGCTGCCAGCTATGCTGCAAACGGAGGCACAGGCACAACGACAGGTAGCGGAATTGTTACTCCTGACGGACTGGCCTCAGCTTTTGGCGCTTTTACTATTACGGCTGGACAACCTTTTTATGCGGCAACGCCGGGAGCGGCTCTACCGAAATTATTAGGTGGAGTGAAAGTCACCATTAATGGCGCTGACGCGGATTTATTATTTGTGGGAACAGGTCAAATCAATTTCGTGGTTCCGAGTACTGCCACCACTGGAGGGAATCAGACCATTACTGTCACTAACGCTAATGCGACGACCTCGACGGGAACCGTAAATATTCAAACCTTTGCGCCAGGTCTTTTCTCTGTTACATCTGATGGCAAAGGCATCGCCGCCGCCAACTGGACGCCAAATGGAGTTCAGCCCTATCCGCCTGTTGCTGATTTCACGGGTGGTGCGTGGGTTGCAAGGGATTTGAGCGCAGGAACCAAGGCTAGTCCTTCATTCCTGATCCTTTATGCGACTGGAGTTCGTAAAAGAGCGGCGCTGGGAAATGTTGCTGTCACTATTCAAGGTGTTCCTTGTCAGGTTGATTACGCTGGATCGCAGAATTTCTTCGCCGGCTTAGATCAAATCAACGTCGTCATTCCACCCGAACTCGCCGGCTTAGGAACTGTCAATGTGCGGCTTGATATTACTGAAAATACTAACACTCGCGCATCAAACGTCGTCACGGTCAAATTGGGTGGTAGTCTGCCTCCTCTCAATATCATCAAAGCCTTGAATCTGGCAGGTGAGACGGTCGCTGCTGAGCTGACAGTTGACGATAGTGTAGAACAAGATTCGGTCACTAAAAATTTATACTTTATTGACGTTTACAGCTTCACAACCGTCCAAGCGAATACCAGTGTAGCAATTGATTTGCGTGGTGATCTAACGGTCGCAAAACCACTCGACACGCAAATAATTCTCCGTAAAGTTACGGCGGGCACGCAATCATATTTTGCCTCCGACGATCAAGGTGGAGGATTGGATGGTAGCTCAGCTACTCCACTAGAAGGAAATAACAACTCGCTATTAGTGACCGTGTTACCAGAAATTGGTGAGTACTGGATTTATGTCACGAGCGCTGATGTTCGACCGATTGGCGGCGTCAATGGACAGGATCGAGGTAAATATACTTTGAAGCTCCAAACCAATGTTGTCACTCCATTAGTTTACGGTCAGACTATTAGCAATGGCAGCATTTCCAGTGCGACCAAGATTCAAACATCTGCTGGGGTCTATGTTGACGCATATTCATTTACTGGAAATGAGGGCGACAGTGTCCAGATTCGCATGACTTCAGGCACGGCGAATTTTGATCCCTTCCTTCTTTTAAAAGATCGTAATGGTGATGAACTGGCTAACGATGATAATTCTGGCGGAAATCGGGATGCACAAATCGGGACCTCGGCTAAAAAGCAACTACTACCAGTGAATGCCTCAATGCCAGTAGCCAGAACATTTATTATTCTGGCTACTCCGCTGGCAAATAATTTCATCGGAAACTATACACTTTCGTTGAATAAAGTAGCTGGATTTGCAGCCGCACAACCTGAATTTGCGCCGGAGCTTTTAATCCCCGGACGCAATACAGAAGATGTTGGCGGACGACGAGCAAATGTTTCGCGTGGTGCGATGCTTCGCAAAGCTGTGAGCCGTGACGTTCTGCTCGAAATGCTCAAACAACAGGAACAAGAATAAGAAAAACCTACTTCTGAATGGCGGAGAGCGGCAACGTTTCTCCGCCATTTTTTTATCATGCACATTGGAATTGACGCACATGCCATCGGTGCTCAGCAGGGTGGCAACGAAACCTACATTCGTAACCTCATTTCAGCCCTCGCCGAAATAGATCAATCCAATCAATACACGCTTTATTTTTGTGAAGCCCACGCTGCTGAGCAGTGGCGAAATCGCTTTGCAAATTTTGCGGTACGGCTGTTACCAGCCCCGACTCCATTGATTCGCGTGCCTGTCGCGTTGGATTTTGAATTGCGCAGACGCCCCGTAGACGTGCTACACGTGCAATTCACCGCGCCATTATTTTGCCCGACCCCCATCGTGACAACGATTCATGATTTGGCTTTTGAACATCATCCCGAAACCTTCACGCGACGCGGACGGATGCAATTAAAGTTGACGGTTCGCAACACAACGCGCCGCGCCGCACACATCCTGACTGTCTCAGAATTTTCGCGGCAGGACATTATCAAGACGTATCGTGTAGCTCCCGAAAAAGTCACTGTGACGCACAACGGCTGTGATGAAAGTTTTGGCCCAAATCCCGCTTCACCAGATGAAGCACTTTCCCTCAAAAAAAAGTTTGGAATTTCACGTGAATATTTATTAGCGTTGGGAAGTTTGCAACCCCGAAAAAATTTAATTCGCCTGCTGCGTGCATACACAACGCTCAGAAAAAATCATCCTGATTTTCAGCATCAACTGGTGATTGTGGGGCGTCAGTTATGGCTGACGAATGAAATCATGCGGCAAGTGCAACATCACGAATTTGCCGCAGATATAATCGTCACGGGCTATGCCAAAGACAAGGATTTACCTGCGCTCTATCGCTCAGCTACGGCGTTGGTTTATCCTTCACTTTTTGAAGGTTTCGGACTACCTCCGCTGGAGGCAATGGCGTGTGGAACTCCGGTGATTACCAGCAATAATTCCAGCCTCCCCGAAGTCGTTGGCGAGGCGGGAATCCTGGTAGACGCGCTGGATGAAAACAGTATCGGACACGCGATTTTGCAGGTTTGTTCGGATGAGGCTTTGCAAAAAAGATTAAGCGAAGCAGGTCTTGAACGTGCGCAAATTTTTAGCTGGCGTGAAGCGGCGCACAAAACTTTAGCAGTTTATCAAAACAAGTAAGCCAGGCGTCCCGCCTGTCTTCGTACAGAATTTGTCAGGCGAGACACCTGACGTACCTTTTTCATTGAACTCAACTTCTCAAATTTCGTGTGATTTATGCGGCTCCGGTGCGCATAATTTTGTATTGTCTACGCCGCGTTTGGATGGAGATTTATTTTGCTGTGAAGGCTGCGGATTATATTTTGTCATTCTACCTCAACCGGAAAAAATCGCAGAAAACCAACCTATTAACCTTGAAATGGAACGGTTGGCTTCACGGGCTTTGGAGCTAAACTTAGTCGAGCCTCACGTCGAAGAATCAGAACAAAAATGGCGTGAACTCACGGCGCATGAACGCTTTGATGGGTTGCAAGAAATCACTTCCCTGCAAGCCGGAACGCTGCTTGAAATCGGCAGCTCAACGGGCGAATTTCTGATGGTTGCTAAATCAGCGTTTCAGACTTACGGCATTGAAGCCGATTTTAATAGTTGCGCCGTGGCTCAATCTCGCCAATTGGATTGCTTCAATGGATCACTTTTTGAAGCAAATTTTCCGGCTGAAAAATTTGATTGTATTGCGCTGTATCACGTCATCGAACACGTCCCCAGTCCGGCAAAATTGCTCGCCGAAATTCATCGAATTTTAAAACCGAATGGTTGGTTAATTGTCGAGACTCCAAATATTGCTAACGTGTGGTACAAAATCCTTGGAAGACGCTGGCGGCAATTCATCCCCGATCATTTATATTTTTTCACGCCCAAAACATTGACGAAAATTTTTAATGACAATGGCTTTGAAATTATCAGACGGAATTCCGCTGGCAAAGCGATGAGCATCAGATTATTTATCAGTCGGCTGGGTCGGTATCACCAACCAACCGCACGAATACTGGCTGGAATTAGTGAAAAACTAGGCTTGAGTGATTTTACAATTCGCTTGAAACTTGGCGATGTGATGAGGATTTACGCCCGCAGGAAATGATTTCCAACGTGGCATAAACTTTCAGTTTGGGCTTATTTCTTCAGACAATCTTCTGGCAAAAGCTCTTGATGCCCGACAGATTAGAAGCATTTGCACTCGGCACAAACTAAAAGTTTATGCTACTTTTTAGTGGTTATTTATCTTTCGTCTCACTAACGGTCACGATAAATGGAACAGTGATAATCTTATCGGCACGTTGGAATTGTGCCCAGATTTTATAGGCTCCGGCTTTGGGAAAAACTACGTGCGCCATGATGTCAGTTGACGGTTTGATCTGGATGTCATCCTTTGATCGCTTCGCGGCGGGAGTCGGTGACGCCACAGGTTCGGCTTTCATTGGATGTGCGTGAACAAATTCTTTCAGGTCTTCACTAACAATCACAAAATGAGCGCCCTCACCTAAATATTTTTGCAGGTTGGTGACAGGTTTATTGCTTTTCGCATCAGTTAATTTGTACGTCAAAACTGCCTCTTCGCCCGCCTTTAATTCTTTGCCGGCATCTACTACCACGCTTAAATTTTCGACTGTTTTGCTGAAGAAAGTATCAATGACCAGGCGGTCGGCTTTACGTTCTTTCCCGCTGACTTTTAAATCTAAGACGGTGACAGTTGGCTCAGCATTAGCTAGAGTGAAATCGGCAAATAATTTGTAATCTCCGCCATTGGGAAATTTATGCTTCACCACTAATGATCCGTCGGGCTGCGGTTCCGGGTGAAGGTGATAGAACTCGCTCAGGTCTTTGGAAACAGCCAATAAGTGTATTGGCTTTTCATTGTTGATCTGTAAATCTTTAATCGCTTCGCCCTGTGCATTTTTCACGTTCAAGGTCAGCGTCGTGTTTTCATTCGCCTTCACCACTGCTGGAATTGTCGTGAGTTCAGCCCGGTAAGTCGTTGCGGTCTTAGCAGCGATTGAAGCCGCTGTCGTTGCCACCACTGATGGTTTCGCTTTTTCTGTCGTAGCAGGTTTCGAGTTATCGCAGCTAACTGCCAACACTGCGCCAACCATCACCAATAATAGCTTGCGTTTCATGAAATAGATTCCTTATCTGTTTTTTGCTTGGAAGTAACCGATATTAATACCTGTTTATACACAGCAGAATCAAGCACAATCTGTTTTTTACAAAATAGCGCGTGAACTTTTCAAATAGTGTACATTGCGGCTTTTCGCCTCTGTGGGCTATGATATGCTTCAAAATTAATGTCGCAACAAATAATTGTGACAAATGAAGCAACCGCTTCTTGATTGGCTGCATCACAAATGGCGTAAGAGTTTTGTTTAGTTGCTGGAAATAGTTGGAGTATCAGCAATTTGCAAGGAAAATTCGATATGTCAGTTTTAGCGATGAAAGCCAATAACGTAACTTTTCAAGGGCAACTATTTTACGGAATGGCTCAAGCAACAAACACTCTCGCGCCTGATTTTGCACTGACCCAGGCAGCCGCTAATGGAGACATGGAAGCGTTCGAGGTTCTTTACGAACGTCACCATCGCCGCGTTTACAGCTTGTGTCTGCGGATGTTGGCAAATGCCACCGAAGCTGAAGATTTATCACAAGAAGTATTCGTTCAGCTCTTTCGCAAACTAAGCAGCTTTCGTGGTGAATCGCAATTTACTACCTGGCTTCACCGTTTGACGGTCAATCAGGTTTTGATGCACTTCCGCAAAAAGGGCGTCAAAGTTGAGCACACCACTGAAGAAGGCGAAATGGTGGATGTCGTTCAAGCCGGGACTGAGCGTCCACACGCGATGCCCGTCGTAGATCGGATCGCGCTCGACCACGCTATCGCGCAACTACCGCCCGGCTATCGGTCAGTTTTTATTCTGCACGACGTTGAGGGATACGAACACGAAGAAGTTGGAAAAATACTCGGTTGCAGTGTGGGAACGTCCAAGTCGCAACTGCACAAGGCGCGCCTCAAGCTACGTGGCTTACTAACGAAAAAGAATTGATAATTTATTAACTATCGCAATTAACCCGTCGCCAATCAGATTTTTATAGATTGGTGTTAAACTTAAATTTTTATACACCGACATCAATGAAGTGTAATTGAGAGAGGATTTTATATGGAATGTCGCAGTGTGATTGATTCACTATCTGAATACATTGACGGTTCATTGGCTGCCACCCAGTCTGAACCAATTGAGTCACATCTCAATCAATGCCCTCCCTGTCACGCCTTCAAACTGGATTTGGCAAACATCAGCGGAGCTGCTAAAGAGCTGCCTTTGCATACGCCTTCAAGAGCCTTATGGGCGCGGATACAAAACGAAATTGAGATCGAAACAACTCCGGCCAGAAAAGTTGAAGCTGAAAAATCCAGTTGGTTGAAGCGTTGGAGCCAGAGAACTTTTACTTTTAATTTGCCACAACTGGCAGGTGCCGGAGCACTCGCTTTTTCACTTTTTGCGTTTGTCAGCTACAAGGCAATTCAGCCTAATTCGACTTCTCCAGTCAAGGGCGCAGAAGCTAATGTTGCTCAAGAGTGGGATGGTATCGTCAAACAAAAAGCTGAAAAATTGAATCTACGTATTGCCACCTGGTCTCCTCAAACAAGAGAGACTTATCAAAATCACCTCAATAAGATTGACCAGTCCATGGGACAAGCGCGTCAGGTTTTGACCATTAGACATGATCCTGATCAGGAACGACTTTTGCTTGATCTTTACAAAGAGAAAATCCAGTTGATGGAAGATTTTGAAAATTTTAAATAGTGAGATTATGCGTCTTTCACTTTCTACTAAACTTGTTATTGCCTTGCTTGTCGCCACTGTGAGTTTCACTACCCGCGCACAGGATTTCAATAAATCTTTCAAGGTTATCCCTGATTCGGGATCATTGGATGTCGTCACGAAATCAGGCTCTGTGACTGTTGTACCATTTGAAGGAAATTTGATTCAGGTGACGGCACACAAAAGTCAGGCTACGGTGAAAGCCTCACAAGCTGAGCAGCAAGGCAAAGTTAGAGTCGAAGTAACGGACGATTCTCCTGTAGAATTAACGATTGGAGTTCCTTCCAGTACTTCGATCAATGTCGTTTGCTTAAAATGTAGTGTCATCGTGAAGGGGGTGCGTGGTGCCATCGTTGCCAGCACGACTGAAGGTGGTATTCAGCTCACGGGAATTCATAGCGCCAAGGTCGAGGCGCGTAGCATGAGCGGTAATGTCAGCTATGATGGTGATGTTTCACCGAGCGGCAGTTATTTCTTAAAATCTTTTTCCGGGCGGGTTGACACACTCTTACCTGCTGGAGCGAAATTCATTTTAGAAGCAACTTCAGTCCGTGGTGGCATTGAAATCAATCCAGCAGATTTTCAGCTCACCGTGCAGAAGCAAACTACACAATTTGTTAATGGATTTGTTGGATCAAGTGGTGCGAAAGTAACTTTATGGACTCAGGAAGGAAGCATCCGCGTTAAGAAAAAATAAGACGCGAAAAAAATTAACACTTTTTGCGGAGCAGAAAATTTCTGCTCCTTTTTATTTTCCAAGCTGTTGGGCAACTTCCTGCATTCTGATTTTGACACTCCGATACTGAACATCCATCGCATAGACTTCAGCAAAGGCATCATAAGCGTTCTGTAGTTCACCCATAGCCTTATAAGCCTTGGCTAAATCATAGCGTAAGGCTTGATAAACCTGCTCCTCACGCCCTGGCGACTCTAATCCTTTTTTCAACCAGACAACAGCTAAGCGCGGTAAGCCTTTTTGTGAAAAACAGTAACCCAACATGCTGCAACACGCCACATAACTTGGATTCATCGGACTCGACATCACAGCCTTGAAGGCTTGCTGATATTCTTCAATCGCATCATCGAACATGTCCATTTCCTTATATGCCATGCCCAAATTGTAATGCGTCTCGAAATCCTCAACGATCTCTTCCTGCTCTGATTCATTCTTGAATTCATCAAGAAAATCAAGCATTTCCCCCATTTCCTCACCAGCAAACAGGTCAAGAGCCGAAGGAGGCGTCGTCACCTGTTGAGACGCTGGAAGGGGTGCTGTTGGCTGGGGTCTGACCCAGTTATTAACTGGCTCCGCTGATACTAATGGTGCCATCTGCGGTCTGAGGTTTGGCGGCTCAGACTCCGATGATAAAACAATGATTGAGCCTTCCTGCTCCGAAGCGAACCCTGCTTGAGATTGCCGGTGGTTGGTATTACCTTCCAGTATATCTATATTTTTTCCCCACTCGGAGGGATTAACAGGAAGTAGCAGCTCGGTTGTTTGTAAGGCAGGAGATTGGAAGGTCTGAACGGGAGACGGCTCAGTTTCCCACGCCTGGAATGAATCCTCAACAGGCACAGTCACTTCCGGTTGCAGAAGCAACGAAGAGGCATCAGATTCTGCGGCATTGAGCTGGGCAGTTTTTTCCTGAACTTCGATTGAATCCGGGAATTGGCTGGTCAGAGATTCAAGCGTGTAACGTGCGACATCCAGCATTCCCTGACTGAGATAAAACTCGACGCTCTCAAGCTCATCTTTAAGCTTCAAAGCCGAAGTGTCAGCGGGCATTGCATCGAATTCTGACACCAATGGTGCGACCCCGGATTGCGGGCGCTGAATTTCAATGGAAGATGGAGATTCATCGAAACTGACAAATTCCTGCGGGCTATTACTTGCTACATTATTGGTAGCGCTATTTCCCCAGACTCCCCAATCGCTTTCCGTTCCAGCGTTGTCAAAAGAAGTTGGTGGCGCCTCATCTTCGCCTTGAGGCCAGAACTCGGTCTCGGCTACGGCTTTGTTCGAGCTAAGCTCGTTCAGATCGTTGTCATCTGAATTCCCTTCCAGATCACGCAGACGACGACGATGCCGAATTTCATCCGGTTCCAATTGTAATAATTGTTTGAGCGCATTGATGGCTTCAGGTTTATGACCTTTTTGAATCGCCGCATCAGCCAGCAAATTCAACGTCTCAATCAATAAGTGATCGTCATGCGAACGCTCATACACAACCGATAAGCGTGTCAAGGTACTGAGATGTTGTGGCTCCAAAGCCAAAATTTCGCGCAACAAATTCGCGGCTTTCTCTTCTTCACGATATTCGCAAAAAATCTCAATTGACCGATCATACACGCGGAGCGCACCATTCACATCTTCGCGTCGGACAAATGCTAAAATCAAATCAGCAGCGTATTGATAACGCGAAGGCGCACACTCCAACATTTTATTGACCGCTTCTTCTGCCGCTTCCAGATTGTGCGCAGACTGATGCACACGCGACAGCAAGGTCAACGTTTCAGCATCGTTTGGACGCTCTGCCAGAAGCTCTTCCAACATCTGGACGGCTTCGGCATGACGATTACTCTGCAAATAAATATTGATAGATGAGGATAAAGCAGCCTGACCTCTTGGATTGACCTTGATAGCACGCAAATAAGTTTGCAGCGCTTCGCCTTCCTTGTTCTGGCGGCGTAATTCACCTGCCGCCACAACGAAGGCATCATACGATTTGTCGAGCTGATTTTCGCGTTGATAGGCTTCAGCTAATTTGATATGAATAGCTGTATTTTCAGGATCAAGATCAGCAATCTTTTGATAAATGTGCAAGGCTTCCTGCGAATTACCTTCGCGGACATAATATTCGGCAACACTCAAATACTGGTGACGCGCATCAACTATTAACTTCTGTTGCGCATACAATCCTGCCAGTAACAAAGAAACTTCTATGTTATTTGGTGCCACCTTGCTCACTTTTTTGAGCATGGCGATGGCTTTTAAGTAAAATCCGCTATTGCGATAATGATCAGCAATGTGCATGAAGCTATGAATCGCTTCACTGGTTTGCCCGACCTTGACATACAAATCACCCAGAGTGTTTAAAGTTGTAACGTCTGAAGGGTCGGCTTCAGCAATCTGGCGATACTCCTCAATCGCAGATTGGTACTTGCCCTGCTGGACATACTTAGAGGCGGCTTTTAATGCTTTGGCTTTATTAAACGACATTGGCTCTGCCTACTCTGATTGAGGTATACGAGGTGGGTTGAAATTTAGCGGGGACAGGCGGAGGGGACCAACCGTGTTTAAATTAGCACTTCACACAGAGCCTTGTCAATCTGATAGTTGGCATAGAATATGACGGTTTAATGATAACTCTTTGCTTCGCTCAATGTGACCTAATTCCTGACACGAAAAATGGCAATTTGATTTTTTTCCAGCGCTGAATGAAAGATCATTTTACTTTTTGCTTGCAGCGGGATTGCTCTGCGTCAAATCTGCCAGATAAGCAGCAATGGCTTCGTAATCTTTGTCTTCCAGGTTTTCTGTGGCGGGCATTTTGGATTCCGGCTGTAAGCTTTTTGGATTTTTCAGATATTTAACCCAATCTGCCATCGAACGGCGAGACGCTGAACGCAGGTCTGGAGCTACAGCATTAATGCCGTGTCCATCAGGCCCGTGACAGGATTTGCAGCTCTGGTCATAAACCGCCTGTGCCTTTTCCGGCATCACCGGCTCGACATCATTAATAACAGGCGAACCTGAAGCCGCCGCAGGGCTGGTCTCGACAGTAACACCGGGATTAGCTGTATTATTCGTGGTTACAGTACTATTTGAGTTCGTACAGGCAAATAAAAAGCTAAGCAAAGTAATAATAGTTACGATGAAGGTGAGCTGATTTTTTTTTGACATTAGATATTAACTGGCAACAGCCTGATGTTTGGCTTGGCACTGTGAACAAATTCCAAAAATTCTCAGGCTGTGATGAGTCGGTTGAAATTTAAACTTCCGGGCAATTTCGTCCTGTTTATTTTCAATGATTTCACTATAAAACTCAATTAAATCTCCACAACTTGTACAAATTAAGTGATCGTGATGTTGGTGGTTATAGCTATGTTCGTAGCGCGTATAGCCATCGGCAAAGCGCTCCTGCCTGGCTAAACCACATTCGGTGAGAAGTTTAAGGGTGCGATAAACCGTTGTAAATCCAACCATTGGGTCTTCGGCTTTGACCAGGCTATACAAATCCTCAGCACTGGAATGTCCTTCGGTTCGCAAAAAGACCTCTAATATCTTTTCCCGTTGCGAAGTTTTCTTGAATCCTTCCTTTTTCAGATGACCCAAAAAAATTTCTTTCTCTTTTTCCATCACGAACTCCCTGCCTCAATAAGTATTAATACGTTTGTTCATCTTATCACTGTCATAGTAATTTAAGCGAGTGCTGTTACGTGCACGTAATAAAGCTGGTGATTTACTCAGCTTGCCACCTAAACGTTGCACCCACACAGGAAATTTGTTAGCCTTTTCGTTTGGTTGTGCGAAAGTGGCGGAATTGGCAGACGCACCAGACTTAGGATCTGGCGCCGTAAGGTGTGGGGGTTCGAGTCCCCCCTTTCGCACCATTACTTACCATCTGGGCTATAGTTACACTGAGGAAGGTTTATTTTGAACTTACAAGTCGTTGTGGCGGACATCGCCGATTGCCAAAAGGAACTCACTATTGAAATCCCTGCCAGTGATGTTCAAACAGAATACAACAAAGCTTACGACGCTTATTCGCGTCATGCGAAAATACCCGGCTTTCGTCCTGGTAAAGTTCCCAGAGCTGTCGTCAAACAACGCTACGCCAAAGAAATTAAAGGCGAAGTTATTAATAACTTACTGCCACATGCCATCGGACATGCCATCGAAGATCACAAGCTCAAGGTGATCGGTTCGCCTAATGTTAATCCCGATGAAATTGATATTAAGGAAGGGGAGCCTCTCAGCTTCAAATCACAGGTTACGGTGCTACCTGACTTTGAACTGAAAAGTTATGACGGTGTTAAAGTTACAAAACGTGTCGCCCGTGTGACCGACGAAGTTGTTGAGCGAACGATGGAAGAACTTCGCGCACAAGCAGCTCAATTAGTTCCGGTCGAAGATCGGGCTTCACAAACTGGCGATTTTGTCTCCATCAATCTGACTGGAAAATACATTGATCCGCCCGAAGAAGAAGATTTAAAAACAGAAGACCTGGTGATCGAATTAGGCGCTGAAGGCGTCCAGGCGGAATTTAACGAAAATCTTACGGGAGTTAAAGAAGGCGAAGTCAAAGAATTCACCGTTAAATATCCTGAAGATTTTCCATCCAAAGGATTAGTTGGAAAAACACTGGATTTCACTGCTACGGTTAACTCAGTCAAGATTAAAGAATTGCCTGAATTAGATGATGAGTTTGCGAAAGAATCCGCTGAAGAATTTGGCGCTGACTACACCAATGTAGCTGGAATGCGCGAACAGGTTCGGAAAAATATTGAACAGTCCTACGATCATGAAGCCGAAATGGATGTTCGTGATGATTTATTAGCCAATCTTGCTAAAGAATATGATTTCCCCCTGCCTGATCCGCTAGTCGAGCAACAGGCCAATCAGCGGATGCAGGATTTCGTTCAACGTTTAATGCAAAGCGGCGCTTACGCTCAAATCGCAGCCAAAGACATTAATTGGGAAGCACGTCAGGAAGAAGAACGAGTCCGCGCTAAAACTGATGTCAAACTCGCCTTAATCCTTGGCGCCATCTCACAGGCCGAAAATATCACAGTCACGCGTGAAGACCTTGATAACGAAATTGAGCGACTAGCTGAATCAGTCGGACGCTCCGCAGAGGAAGTGGAAGCCAGCTTGACAAAAAATGATGGTCTGTCTAGTATCGAAAATAGGCTACGCTCTAATAAAGTAATTGACTTATTAGTGAGCAAGGCTGAGGTTACGACTGAAGAGTACGATGAAGAAGATGAGCCAGACGTTCCTGTCGCAGAAACGAATGAAGTTAGTGCAGCAGGTGAATCAGCCCAGATTTAACATCCATTACTCTTGAAAGAGATTAAGGCGGCCCCAGACTTTTCCAGTCTCGTGCCGCCTTCTTTACTATCAGTGCGGGCTTTCCTGCATGATCATTCCTAAGTCCGCGAGTTCACGACTTGCATTATCCAGCAGTAAAGGTTTTACCAAAATGATGAATCCACAAGCTCATTTAGTTCCTATGGTGGTCGAACAAACGCCACGCGGTGAGCGCGCGTTTGACATTTATTCCCGGTTACTCAAAGAAAATATTATCTTCATCGGAACTCCGATTGATGACACTTTAGCCAATTTGATTGTGGCGCAATTACTCTTTCTGGAGTCTGAAGACCCGGATCGGGAAATTCAAATGTACATTAATTCGCCCGGTGGTTCCGTCACCGCAGGAATGGCCATTTATGACACGATGAAATTCGTCCGCGCACCGATCTCAACGCTTTGCGTCGGTCAATGCGCTTCGATGGCGGCTGTCTTATTGGCGGCTGGAACGAAAGGCAAACGATATGCTTTGCCGAATTCACGAATTTTGATTCACCAGCCTTCCGCCGGAGGTATCGGCGGTCAGGCGACTGATATTAAAATTGCGGCGGAAGAAATTCTCAGAATGCGTACCCGCTTGAACGAAATTCTCTCTGAACATACCGGTCAGCCGATGGAACGCATCGAAACAGATGTCGAGCGCGATTATATTCTGAGCGCACAACAAGCAGCAGATTATGGATTGGTAGATGCAGTCATCAGCAAGCGTGAGTAAGGTGCTCGCGCTTTTTCAAGAAGGCGGTTGAGAATGGCAATTGGAACCATGGAACTTGGCCTGGTAAGTAACACATTGATTAAAGCCACAGATCAAAGCCTCGAACTTCACAGCATACGTTGTGCATTTTGTGGTTTAGGTGAAGGACAGGTTGAACGGCTCTTTGAAGGAAGAAGCCGCTATATTTGCAATGATTGTATTCGCGTTTGCATCATCCTGATGAGCGATTACAAATCTGTTGGATACCAACCCCCCTGGCGTCGGACTGCCTGGTATTCACGCTGGTTTCGTGGTGATCCGAATGGCACTATTTCCTGTAGCTTTTGCGGCGCTGAACGCATTAAGAACGAATACATGATGGCAAGTCGGTTTTCGCAAATCTGCGAACGCTGTATTCGCGCCTGTGAATCCATCAGCAACGACTCATTCCCTTCTTAACAACACTTTTTAGAAGTAACTGCGGATGTCGTCTAACTGACCTCATCCGCATTTTTATTTGCTATTTTGCTTCGATACTCGCCGGAAATGTCGGAGCTTGGCGATGTTTTGTCGCTTGCTCAAAGGCATACGCATATTTGATTAATTTTCCTTCACTCCAGGCAGCTCCAAAAAATGAAACTCCCAATGGCAAACCATTAATATAGCCTGCTGGCACTGTAACATGCGGATACCCCGCAACCGCTGCAGGCGTTGAGCATCCACCAGAAAAATGGTCACCGTTGAGAAAATCTGTGAGCCAGGGGATACCGTCCGTTGGAGCCACTAACGCATCCAGTTTATGTTTGAGCAAAGCGGCATCAATGCCTTCTGCCTGACTCATTCGCTTTGCTTTGGCAAGCGCTTGCCGATAAGCCAGCGTCTTCAAATCCCCTTTTTTTGACGCTTTTATCATCGTGTTCTGATTAAAAAATTGTAGTTCGCGGTTTCGGTTTTTCTCATTAAACTCGATGACCTCTTTGATATTTTTGACCGGAAAATTTGCCCCCCGTGTCGCCAGATATGAATTCAAATCAGCTTTAAACTCATAGAGCAAAACCTCAAATTCGGCCTCGTCATATTTACCTTTATTTGGTAGCTCCGTATCAATCACAGTAGCTCCCAAACGTTTAATCACTTCAATGGCTTCATTGATAAGTTTATCTACACGATCATTGAATCCGAAATAATTTCTGGCAATTCCAATCCGTGCGCCCTTCAATCCGTTTGGATCAAGAAATATTGTGTAGTCATTAACGAATTTTCCCCGACCCAAGGAGGTTGCTTTATCACGCGTATCTATTCCACAGAGAGCACCGAGCAAAATCGCAGCATCAGATACAGTACGTGTTATCGGCCCGGCAGTATCCTGACTGTGCGCAATGGGAATAATTCCTGAACGGCTCCACAATCCAAGTGTCGGTTTGATCCCCACTAATGAGTTACAACTGGCAGGGCTGACAATAGAGCCATCCGTTTCAGTCCCTATCGAAAGAGCACAAAGATTCGCGGCGGTTGCGGCTCCCGAACCTGCGCTTGAACCGCTGGTATTTCGATCTAGCGCGTATGGGTTTTTCGTTAATCCGCCCCGCCCGCTCCAACCACTGGTGGACTTGCTGGATCGAAAATTTGCCCACTCACTCAAATTCGTTTTCCCTAAAATTACCACACCAGCCTGACGTAATTTCTCAACGAGAAACGCATCACGCGGAGCCACCATACCAGCCAACGCCAGTGATCCGGCGGTCGTTTGCATTTTGTCTGCTGTATCAATGTTATCCTTGATGAGAAGTGGAATTCCGTGCAACGCGCCACGAGTTTTTCCAGCCTTGCGCTCCTGATCTAATTGATCCGCAATGCTCAAAGCATCGGGATTGAGTTCAATAATTGAATTTAGTTGGCGATCTATTTCAGAAATTCGCGCTAAATATGCTTCCGTTATAGAGCGCGCTGAATATTTACCGGATTGCATCCCAGCTTGCAGTTCCTTACATGTTAGTTCTTCCAGTTCAAAGGATTTTGCCTGAGCACTCCCGCTTGAAGTGATTAGCGACGCAGCACTAATTTGCGCTGCATATTTTAGAAAATGACGCCGACTGTTATTCTTTTTCATTCAATTTTTCACCACGTAATTTTTTTAAAAAGACAACCTGCATTCTGTCCAAAAGATTTTTCATGCAACTTCCAATTTTACTCAAACACGCTATTGAGCATGAAGCCGCACTCATTGGATTATCTAAACTAACCAAAGCTGCTTCAGAATTGTCTAACAATTATCGCTTTCGACAAAGGGCTAATGAAAAATTAATTATCACCGAGGCTCATCGCATCGCTTACACGGTTACGCGGATGCCTGCCACTTATGCAGCGATTTCTGCCGTCTTCCGCGAAGTCAAAAAGCAACTCCCTGATTTATCTATCCAAAGTTTGATTGATCTTGGAACTGGCCCTGGTACGGCAGCCTGGGCGGCAGTTGAAGTCTTTGATGGATTACAATCAATGCTGTTGATTGAACGCGATCTGGAGCTAATCCGTCTCGGTCAACGGCTCGCTAAAAAATCTATCAATCAAAATATTCGCAACGCTCAATGGATAAAAAATGACCTCAATAGCTCGCCATCAATTCCATTAGGCGATGCGATTATTGCCTCGTATTCTTTGGGAGAATTAACAGTAGCGACTGCCCGAGAAATAACAAAATCTGCCTGGGGAAAAACTAATTCTTGTCTGGTAATTATTGAACCCGGATCGGTCAAAGGCTTCGAGCTGATTCGCACACTTCGAGACGATCTGATCCAGCTTGGCGCCTACCTCATTGCACCTTGCCCACATGCAATGGACTGCCCAATGCCTGAAAATGATTGGTGTCATTTTGCGGAAAGAGTCGAACGATCTTCCTTGCATCGAAAATTAAAGGCTGGTGCTTTGAATTATGAGGATGAAAAATATTCCTACGTTGCAGTCTCTAAATTTCCGGTTGAATCCAGTGCGGCACGAATTCTCAAGCGCCCGAAAATCTCATCAGGATTTGTAAAATTGGAGCTGTGCGCGGCTGACAAAATTCACGCAACGACGATCACCAAAACAGACGGCGCTTACTTCAAGGCCGCCAGAAAAAGCCGCTGGGGTGATGCGATTAATCGTTCCTGACTGTGCTTGCTTCAAACGCCCGAAGTCTTGGAATTTATCGCCATCTCCACGGCTAACCTAATCGCTATCATCATACTGGCATGTTCAGCTTTTCCCTGACCAGCAATATCGAAAGCAGTTCCATGATCTACCGATGTTCGAATCAACGGCAACCCCAGCGTCACATTCACAGCCTCACCAAAAGCAAAACACTTGATCGGTATCAATCCCTGATCGTGATAACAGGAAATTACAATATCAAATTCGCCCTTCGCAGCACGTACAAAAATCGTATCGCCTGAATACGGGCCGCTCACTTCAATCTTCTCAGAATCGCGGCAATGATTAATGGCTGGAAGCATTTCGGTAGACTCTTCCTTCCCAAACATTCCACCTTCGCCACCGTGCGGGTTTAGTGCAGCGACCGCAATTCTCGGTTGTGCAAAACCAAATCGTTTCATTTCACGATCAACTAAGCGGATCAAATTTTGAAGAGGTTGCTGCTTGACCTGCCGGATAGCATCAGCCAGTGAGAGGTGGGTTGTTAGTAAGGCTACTCGCAGGTTGGGGGCCACAAACGACATTGCAAAATCTGTCGTATCGGTTAGATGAGCCAGCATTTCTGTATGACCAGGAAAATCATAGCCACCTAAATGTAAGGCACTTTTGTTGATGGGCGCAGTCGTAATCGCATCTAGTTCCTCTTTCAGGCACAACCCGACAGCCGCTTCGATATACTCACCTGCGGCTTTACCTGCAATCGCCTGCTCACGACCCATCGCAAGCATCGCAGGAACATTATTTAAATTATAAATTAGTGGAATTTCAGAATGGAGCGGAAGGGGGGATCCCGCTTCAATGACATTGAAATCAGTCCGAAGCTCAAAGCTCCCTGCCCAATGCTTCAGATAATCTATTGCACCAATGAGGATAGGTGTGCAAATGGATAAAATTTCCTGCGTACAAACAGCTTTAAGTGCAACTTCAGGACCAATTCCGGCTGGATCACCAACCGTGATACCAATACGTGGACGTATCCGAGGTTTATAGTTGCTTCCCATCACCATACAAACACGTCGCTTCAAGCCAAGCTAGCAAAAGCTGACAGCTTATTGATCGCCATCTTTGTAAAGATATTTAATACAATGCTTGAGAACGAGCAGGTTTGGTCCTTCTGTCCGATTGAGCTTAATACTGTTTTTATCATACCACTCAATAGATCCGCGCAGAGTCTCGCCATCCTGAAGCACAACGACCATCGGGGTATGAGAATCCATTTGCTTTTTGTAATAGAAATTCTCGGCGTTGGTTTGCTCAGGTGGAACTTTCTTACGCTGGGCGGCAGCGGCAGATTCCTGCTGCTGTGGGGCAGGACGGTGGACAACTCGCGCAGCATGAACCTGCGCTTCGCGCTCCTTAACCTCAGCGAGTGTGGTGCGAATTAACTTCCTGTTCAATTTATTTCTCCTTAGTAATATTTACGACTGGTCAGAAAATAGCTCTCTACAATCTGAATTAACGAGTTTCAATTTCTCTTTAATGGAACTGGATTCCGAACCTTTAAATATAGTGGCTAGAGCTGGCGATTAGGGTTATTTCCGGCTATCTGTGAGGCAGAACACCGCTTAGCTTTCTCAGCTTCCTTTTTAATTCCAGATTACCATTGAGAGCATCCGTTAGGGAAAGATGCGGGATTTACTGTTGGCTAACAAGCCTTCCGCCAAAACAAGATATTATTACACTACGATTCAATAGGTGGAACAATGCTATATCAAATCAATCATCAGATGCAAGTAACCGCCAACTATTTACTGCCAACTTCTCCGTTTAATAGAATTCCCACCAAGCAGGATTAATCCGCCTTCTTACGAAGGAAAGTTGGGACATCATAATCTTCCTGGCGACTGTTTTGTGGTACCGGGCTGCCAACTTGACGCGGTATTGGAACAGACATGTTTTGCCGCACAGGGAAGTTGTGAAGATTTTCAGCCGTCTGAGCTTTCTCAAAACCAGTGGCAATGACAGTAATCTTCATTTCATTCTGAAGTCGCTCATCAGTGACTGTACCAAAAATAATATTGGCATCAGGATCAGCGGCATCATGAATAATATGCATCGCTTCATCCACTTCAAACAAGGTCAAATCTGATCCACCGGTAATGTTTACCAGTACGCCTTTCGCCCCTTCAATCGTGGCCTCTTCAAGCAATGGACTGGAAATAGCTCGTTGCGTAGCTTCTTGCGCACGATTATCCCCAACTGAGTGTCCGGTTCCCATTAAAGCGATTCCCATCCCTCGCATAATGGCCTTCACGTCAGCAAAATCTACGTTAATAAAACCAGGAACTGTAATAAGGTCAGAGATACCCTGAACTGCCTGCCGCAAAACATCATCGGCCATGCGGAAAGAATCCGATAGAGTCATGTTGCGATCCACTGTCTGCTTGAGTCTCTCGTTAGGAATTGTAATGAGCGTATCAACCACCGAGCGTAATTCCTGCAAGCCCAATTCTGCCTGTTGCATTCGACGCCGCCCCTCAAAAGGAAAGGGTTTTGTCACCACAGCGACGGTCAGCGCACCCAGCTCAGCAGCCAGCGAGGCAATAATCGGAGCTGCCCCCGTACCGGTTCCGCCACCCATTCCAACCGTCACAAAAACCATGTCTGCGCCTTCAAGAGCCTCGAGAATTTTCTCAGTATCTTCAAGGGCAGCATCACGCCCGACTTCAGGATTGGCTCCTGCTCCAAGGCCTTTCGTCAAGCGCGAACCTAATTGTAGTTTGACAGGAGCAAGGGAACGCCGAAGCGCCTGAGCGTCTGTGTTAGCTACCAGAAAATCAATGCCCTCAATATGAGCATCAATCATGTGGTTTACAGCATTTCCGCCGCCGCCGCCAACACCGACTACCTTAATTCTTGCTCCCGACGTTGGAGGATCATCTACAAATCCTAGGATATTTAATCCCTGGCGATCATCTATAGCCATCCTGCGCCTCCTGCTCGTTGAATAATTATCACTTGCCTCACGGTATTACTCTTTATTTGTTAATTTTATGTACCCGCTCATCACAAAGCTTTCGCCAGCGACCCGGCACCTATCCTTTGACATCCGTTACAAGCACTAAAACAGGAAAAAGTATCTAATTGATGGGGGCTTATCAACTTGAATTTCTGTAAAGTGAGAATGAGTGGCTGCTTAACAGACCAACCGCATTAATGAGCGATAAAACTATTTAGATGCGTCATCTTGTATACAAGCATAAATTTTAGCACAACATCTAGATTTGCCAAACGCTAAGCAAGCGATCTTAGCTCATCAAGTAAATATTTTTAATCAAATTCTTAACGATTCATGTTTTAACTCATCTTACCGACTAAAAACAGTCTTCGGCTATAGGTTCTTCACTTACTCGTTTTACAGATTTAACAGGCTCCCGAACATGCTTTTGACTTTAGCCGCCATCCTTTCACCTAAAATTTTTCCGTGATGAAGACGGGCTTGTCCGGGTTGTCCTCCTCGGCGTAATCCATATAAAGCTAGTCCTACCGCTGTCGCGTATCCAGGTTCTGTCACTTCCTTGACTGGACTTCCAATATCGTAGGCACCAACAACTCTGACAGGGGCATCGAATATCTGTTCGGCTACTTCAACTAAGCCGTTCAGCAAAGCACCGCCGCCAGTGAGAACGATTCCACCTGAAAGCTGCCGCTCGAAACCAGAGGCACGAATTTCTTCCTGGACTTGTGAAAGTAATTCTTCGGCGCGAGGCTCAAGAATACCACACAAAATATCGCGAGAGAGTGAACGCGGCTCCCGCCCACCAACACTTGGCACTTCAATCATTTCAGCAGCACTTTGATGATTGAGAAGTGGGCGATACGTGCAACCGAATTCTCGTTTGATACGCTCAGCTTCTGGAATGGGAGTCCGTAATCCAAAGGCAATATCATTGGTAAAATGATTTCCACCAATAGGGAAAACTGCTGTATGCCACACCGCACCACGTTGGTAGATTGCAAGATTAGTCGTTTCTCCGCCAATGTCAACCAGAGCCGTACCAAATTCTCGATCTTCATCATTTAATACCGCTTCACCTGCGGCGAGCGGCGCGAGTAACAAATCCGCGACCATTAAACCAGCTCGATTAACACTGGTGATAATATTCTGTTTGGCTGCTATCGGACTGGTAATCACACGTACAGAAACTGCCAGGCGTGACCCCAGCATTCCCAGCGGATCCCCAATGCCATCCTGATCGTCAACGGTATATTCCTGTGGTAGGACATCAGCAATTTCACGACCTGACGGAATTGAAACTGCGCAGGCGCCATCAATCACGCGCTGAATATCATCACGGGTAATTTCGCGGTGACGAGAAGAAATCGCCACCACTCCCTGACTATTGTGACCTTTGATATGTGACCCACCGAGTGCCACATAAGCTTCTTCGGCGTGGAGGCCGGACATTCGCTCGGCGCCTTCCAGCGCTTTACGAATTGATTCGACAGATGCTTCAGGGTTGACGATCACGCCTTTGCGCAAACCTTTTGATTCGGCTTCGCCAATCCCAACGACTTCCAATCGTCCGTCTAACGGCTCGGCAATCACGGCCCGAACGTTAGTCGTTCCAATGTCTAACCCAACGATATGATCTGAAATTCTTCTTGCCATACTGAGTACCTCGGTGAGGAGTAATTATGTTGCGAATCCCACAATAACGCTGGCATGCGTCACGTTGAGATACGCGATACGATCACCATTGACTAATTTTTCCGCATCAGAAACTTTGAGTAATCCCAAAGCTGAGAGGTCCCTGCGTTCAATCGCATCAATGACTTTAAGCGCTTTTTCAAAGCGGGTTCTAAATTCAAGATTGCCCACCAGCACACTTAGATTTCTTTTGCTTAAATGCAAGCGTACGGCCTGCCAATCACTAAGATTAACTTCGTCAACTTGATCTGAGAATTTTTCACCATTCTGATCCAAATCTCGAATCAATTGCTGATAAACTTCCATGCGTTTACGGTTCGCAACTTTGATTTCCGCACTGCTACCTTCTTCCAACCCGCTAATAATCGGTGGAACACGTTCAGTCTGATTGAAATCCAGCTCCCCTAAATTACGTGCTTCACGATCAACCCAAACAACTGAATTATTCGTCATTCGCCACGGCGCAAGAGGTTCACGTTCGTGAACAATCACGCGTAAGGCATCCGGCAAGACCCGTGAGACTTCGGCTTCCTGCACCCAAGAATTTTTTTCCAGCGCCACACGAATTGAAGGTAAGTCAAGCTTCCATAAGCTCTGTGCCTGATGCGCTTCAAGCAAGTGCATCAGCTCTGCGCGCGAAGCCCGCTTCGTCCCTTGTAAATCAATTTCCTTCAAGACAAACAATCGTGATCCAGTTATTTTATCGTAGGCATAAATAGTTGCCACGAGCAGAAGTAATGATAATAAAATCAGCACTCCAATTTTCATCCAACGCGCATTGGCATCAGTAATCTGCACTTTTTTCGGAGTGCGTTTTTCGACCTTTCCCGTATAAATTTCCCGCTGACGTTTTTCTCGCCGCTCCGTCGTGCGCTGTTGTCGCTGCTCTAATAACTGCCGTTCGTAACGTGCCTGGTATTCCTGCTCTTCCTGTTCGCGCTCGAAGTCATCCGGTAAGCCACGACGACGCGGCGCGGCAATTGTTCGAGCGCCATTAATTGTGGTAGTCGTTGTCGTAGCAGCGCCACGACGCGCATGGCGTTCTGCCATTCCGCTGTACCCTTTATTATTGTTTTGTGGTGCATCCATAAAAATCTTATCCTGCCAAAAACTCATCGCCTACTTTCCAAATACTGCCTGCGCCCAGCGTCAACACTAAATCTCCCGGCTGAACAACTGCGGCAATTGCTTTGGCCCCTTCTTCGACAGCGCCGATATAGCGCACATTGCGATGGCCAAATCGCTCAATATCTTCCGCCAACGCCTGCGCCGTCACGCCTTCGATTGGTTCTTCGCTGGCGGCGTAAATATCTGTCAGCAACACCACGTCTGCATCATAGAAACTTCGCGCAAATTCTTCGCGTAATGCCGCAGTGCGGGTGTAGCGGTGTGGTTGAAAGAGCGTGACGAGACGCCGTCCGCTGGATTTTGCCGCTGCCAAAGTTGCTCTAATTTCCGTCGGATGATGCCCATAATCGTCAACCACCAAAATATTGTCAGGACGTTCCCCTTTAATCTGAAAACGCCGCTCAGCGCCTCGAAATTCTTCCAACGCCAAAGCAATAACTTCAAACGAGAGTTCCAAGTCCAAGCCAATCGCAATCGCCGCCATCGCATTGCTAACATTGTGCATGCCCGGCACATTCAATCGAACTCGCCCCAAATCCTGACCGCGATAACGGATATTAAAAGCGGAGCCGAATTTGTCGTGCATCACTTCAATTTGCGAAGCCGAAATATCCGCCTGCGCCGTCATTCCATAACTAATAATACGCCGCGTAATCAGCGGAATAATCGCCTGCACATTCGGATCATCCAGACAAATAATCACGGCGCCATAAAAGGGAACTTTATTCACGAATTGCACGAAGTGCGATTTAATTTCGTCGAGGTCTTTATAAAAATCCAAATGCTCACGATCAATGTTTGTGACTACTG
This sequence comes from Blastocatellia bacterium, assembly GCA_043775925.1. GTDB lineage: Bacteria > Acidobacteriota > Blastocatellia > RBC074 > RBC074 > JAFDVL01. The sequence continues at coordinate 46,696 of JAYVRW010000170.1, read as the reverse complement.
CAATCGTTGGCGACAGCTTCAAAAAGCTCTTATCGCTTTCATCAGCTTCGACCAGAATAAAATCGCCTTTGCCGAGTTTTGCATTACTGCCCCAGGCATTGAGTCTGCCACCAACGACGACCGTCGGATCAAGTCCGCCTTGCGTCAACACGTACGCTGTCATCGAAGTTGTCGTCGTTTTTCCATGCGAACCGGCAATCGCAATTCCATATTTCAAGCGCATCAGTTCCGCCAGCATTTCGGCGCGTGGAATGACCGGAATTTGTTTGCGCAACGCTTCGGTTACTTCAGGATTATCAGAGCGCACCGCCGTTGAAGTAACAATCACATGAGCGCCTTCAATATTGCTCGCGGCGTGACCTTCGTGAATAATTCCGCCCAGTTTTTCGAGGCGATCTGTAATCGCGGTGCGCCGCATATCAGAGCCGGAAACGCGATAGCCGAGATTGAGCAAAACTTCAGCAATACCGCTCATGCCGATGCCGCCAATGCCTACAAAATGGATGTGCTGAAACTTTGAGAACATAAAATCAAATGGCAAAAGACAAATATCAAAAGTAAAAAGTTAATTTGGAAAGCTGCGTCATTTTTTATTAAAACAAAGTGCCGAACTTTTGCCCTTTGCTTTTTGATATTTGCCTTTTACCTTCTACCTCACAATTTTCTCTGCAATATCTACAACCTTTGCGGCGGCATCCGGGTGCGCTAATTTTTTATTTGCAACACTCATCGCAGCTAATTTTTCTGTGTCCATTATCAATGCTAATAATTCTTTCGCTAAACGGTCACCGCTTAAATCGGATTGTAAAATTATTCGTCCGGCTCCGGCTCGCTCAACGGCTTCCGCATTTTTTCGCTGATGATCGTCGGCAGCCAATGGAAAGGGAATCATCAAAGCAGGTCTGCCAGCGGCGGCCAGCTCTGCTACAGTCGTCGCTCCAGCGCGACAAATGACTACATCGGCGTTAGCGAATTCATCTACAATTTTTTCAATGAACGGTTTGACCTCTGCTTTCATTGGCGATTTCGCGTATGCCGCTTTTATTTTCTCGAAATCCAATTCTCCCGTCTGATGCACAATCGAAAGTTTTTCTTTGTAACCTTCGAGCAGAGGCAACGCTTCGAGCATTGCATTATTGATGGCGCGTGCGCCCTGACTTCCACCTGTAATCACAATGTTTGTCGTCTCACTTTTCGGTCTGGGCGCGATGGCAAAAAACTCTGCACGAACCGGATTTCCAGTAATTTCAGCCTTATTTCCAAAGAACGCTTTGGCTTCGGCAAACGAAACTGCGGCAGCTTTCACAAAGCGGGATAACATGCGATTCGTAAATCCTGGCAGCGCATTTTGCTCCGCGATCAAAGTCGGAACACCCATCAACGAAGCAATTAATACCATTGGCCCTGAAGCATAGCCGCCGACTCCAATCACGACTTCAGGGTGATATTTTTTAATCAAAGAACGAACGGCTAAAAAACTTTTCGGCAACATCAGTAATGATTTTGTACGTTTCACGATACTAACGCCTTTCAGGGCAGCGACAGCAATCAGCTCTAAATCAAACCCTTCACGCGGGACAATTTTATTTTCCAAGCCTCGCGCCGTTCCAACAAAAACAACTTTGCAATTCGCATTGCGGCGTTTAAATTCCTGTGCGATAGCAATGCCCGGATAAATATGTCCGCCTGTCCCACCGCCCGCAATAATTACCGAGCTAATCATGCTTCCCTCGACTGCTCAGAAATATTCAGCAGAATGCCAATCGCTGCTAATGCAAATAACAAGGATGAACCGCCCGCACTCACAAATGGCAGCGGAATTCCCTTGGTCGGAACCAGACTCAAGACGACGCTCATATTGAAAAATGCCTGTGCGATCAACATCGTCGTCAGTCCAATGCCCAGCAATTGACCGAAACGATCTGGTGCATTAAAACTCGCTTTCAAGCAACGCCACATTAATAATCCAAAAACTAAAACGACAATTACTGTCCCGATAAACCCAAGCTCTTCACCGATCACGGCAAAAATAAAGTCAGAGTGCGGTTCGGGAAGGTAATAAAGTTTTTGCTTGCCGCTGCCCAAGCCTGTCCCTGAAACTCCGCCTGAAGCAACTGCGTAAAGTGACTGCAAAATTTGATAGCCTTTACCACGCGCATCAGAGCCTGGATCAAGAAATACGCTCCATCTCCCAGCTCGCCACGGGGTCCTTAAAATAAGCCACCAAAATGCTGCGAGAACGACAGGGACTAAAGTCAAAAAATGTAACCACGGGACACGTCCTACCAGCATCATCGTGACAAAAATGACCCCTATCATCATTGTTGTACCAAGATCGGGTTCGCGTAAAATCAGGACTGCAAAAACCGCTGTGACGACACCGGCAGGCAGAAATGTAGACTGAAAATTACCCTCTTCCCCGTCTTCATTGCGACGAGTCAAAAAGTACGCCATGAAAAAAATAAATGTCAGTTTGGCAAGTTCTGAAGGCTGTGCGGAAAAAGCTCCAAATGAAATCCAGCGATGCGCACCATTACGTGCGCCAAAAAAGAAAACCGCGATCAATAGAAACGCACTGACTGCCAGCATCAATAAAATCAAGGTCGGACTGGCGTAGCGTTGATAATCAATCCGCATCAGGACTAACAACGCGATGAGACCAAACACTGCCCACACAATCTGGCGCGAGACAAAGTAAAACGAATTATTGAAACGCTCTTGCCCAATGACGCCGGAAGCGCTGTAAACCATCACGATTCCGAACAGCGCTAAGCCAATCGCCGCACACGCCATCATCACATCCCACCGCGCATCTTCGATAGCATTGAAAAAACTATTTGTCGTCGTTGCTTTTGCCATAAATCAATTTTTTGTAAACGTTCTTGTCTTTAAGCCAATTGCAAAACTGCTGACTTAAAAACTCTGCCACGATGCTCGTAATTATCGAACATATCAAAGCTCGCACAGGCCGGAGCCAATAAAACCGTATTCCCAGGTTGCGCAAGTTTTTTGCCTAACTTAACGGCGTCTTCCATCGTAGTAGCACGATGCAATGGCTTCGTGTTTTCAAGTGCCGCAGCGATTTTGTCAGCCGCCGACCCAATTAAAATTACTTGCTCGCAACGTTCTCGAACGAGTGAAGCAAGCGGCGCATAATCACTGCCTTTATCTTTGCCTCCCAGAATCACGATTACGCCACGCTCAAACGCTTCAAGTGCCTTGATGGTTGAATCAACGTTGGTGGCTTTTGAATCATTGTAAAAATTTACGCTGTCAATTTCAGCAACAAATTCAAGGCGATGTTCGACGCCTTTGAATTCGCTAATGGTTTTGCGCATTGAATCCGGCTCGACGCCGCAAGCTAAACCAATCGCCAACGTTGCCATGACATTTTCTAAATTGTGCGCACCACGAATGCCGATTTCATCACAAGCAATCAAAACTTTTTCGACCCCATTGGCACGACATATCACGTCATTACCGCGTAGGAAAATTCCTTCTTCCAATTCCTTTTTATTGCTAAAAAAAACATTGTGCGCGGCAGTGGTCATGGCTGCGACACGCTCATCATCAGCATTCAGAACAGCTAAATCCTGAGAAGTTTGATTGCGAAAAATATTTTCTTTCGCCGCCGCATAATGATTCATCGAATCGTAACGATCCAAATGATCCGGTGTAATGTTCAGCATCACTGCGGCAAAAAGATGGAGCGATTCAACCGCTTCCAGTTGAAAACTGCTGAGTTCGATCACCGTCAAGCCATCGTCACACGAAGCATCAGCCAATAAAATCAATGGTGTGCCGATGTTTCCACCAATCTGCGTTTTAAATCCGGCATTCGTCAAAACTTCGCCGATCAAGGTAGTAGTGGTAGTTTTTCCATTTGACCCCGTAATGCCAATCAACCGTCCGCGTAAAAAATGCGCTGCCAATTCAATTTCACTGATGATGGGAACGCCTGCGGCTTTGGCTTTTTGAAAACATTCCAGCGCTAAGGGAACACCCGGACTGGCTACAATTAAATCTGAATTTTCAAATAACGGAATCGGATGCGATCCTGCGACAACTTCAATATTTTTTTCTATCAGCCGATTAACCACCTCTGCAATTTTTTCAGCAGGCTGCGCATCATTCGCCGTCACAATCGCACCGCGTGAAGTCAAAAATTCTGCGGCGGCAAGACCACTCTTACCTAATCCAACCACCAGAATTTTTTTGCCTTGAATTTCCATTTTTATCAGACAGGATGAACAAAGGTTTATCCTAAAAATCCTGTTCTAAATCTTGTGAATCCTGTCTCGTATTACTCATCTCAATTTCAAAGTCGAAAGCCCCAAAAATGCACATAACAAAGCCGCAATTAAAAAACGAAAAACGATTTTTGATTCTTTCCAGCCTGATAATTCAAAATGATGATGCAGCGGAGACATCTTAAAAACGCGCTTACCTGTCGTCTTGAATGAAGCAACCTGGATCATCACGGATAAGGCTTCGATAACAAAAACTCCACCAATCATTCCCAACACTACTTCCTGCTTGATGATGACCGCGATGGTTGCCAGTGCGCCTCCAATGCCAAGTGACCCCACATCTCCCATGAAAACTTCGGCGGGTGGGGCATTGAACCAGAGAAAGCCAAGGCTGGCTCCGACTAACGCTCCGCCTAACACTGTCAACTCAGCAATCGGAGAATCTCCTGTCACCGAACTCGTTCGCACCAGATCAAGATATTCGGCAAACTTCGCGTGACCTGAAACATAAACCAAAGCCGTCAACGCGGAGGCTGCGACGACTGTGACACTAATCGCCAAACCATCCAATCCATCGGTTAAATTCACGGCGTTGGAACAAAAAACGGTGAAGAGCATGATCAAGCCGAGATACACGACAAACGGCAGGATCGGCTGGAATTCCTTGAAAAATGGAACACTCAAAACCCAGCTATAATTGGTCATATATTTCAGCATCAGACCAACGATTAATGCGGTACTAAATTGTCCTAAAAGTTTTTGTTTTCCGTTCAAGCCAAGGCTTCGTTTATTTTTGATCTTCAGATAATCATCCAGAAATCCAACCAGCGAAAAACCCAACGTGCCGACTAACGCGACCCACAAATAACTATTCCGCAAATCTGCCCACAGCACAGAGGAAACCAGCACAGAGCCAATAATCATGACTCCGCCCATGGTTGGCGTACCTTTCTTGGCCTGATGATGCGCCGGGCCATCTTCTCGAATTTCCTGTCCGAATTTAAATTCGCGCAGCTTGCGAATCAGCAACGGTCCAAGTACCAAGCTAATGACCAACGCAGTAATCGTCGCGTAGGCCGTACGAAACGTCACGTATTTGAAAACATTGAAAGCCTTCAGAAATGGATAGACCTGTGAATATTGCTCGAATAGTAATTTGTAAAACAGGTGATAAAACATTATACAAAGCGAGGAATTTCAAATTTGAGATTCACTCGTTTTTCCCTCCCAGCTCAGCTTTCAATTTTTCGACGATACGCTCAGTTCGGACTCCCCGCGAACCTTTGATTAAAACCAAATCACCTGCTTGTAATTCGGCGAGCAAAGCTTCGGCGGCGGCTTCAGGCGTTTCACAAAACGTTGATTTCACTACACCAGCGTCTTTTGCTCCATCTACTAATTCATTGGCTAAGCCACAAACGCCGATGACGCGATCAACTCCGGCAGCGGCAATTTCACGTCCACAATTTCGGTGCATTTCTGAACCCTGTTCGCCCAGTTCTAACATTTCACCTGCCACGACAATACGCCGCGCAAAGCCTTTGGCCTTCGCCATCGCCTGCACTGCCTGAATTAATGCGGGTGGATTCGAATTGTAGGAGTCATCAATCACGGTGACGCCGTTCGCAAATCTGATCAATTCGCCACGCATTTTGGAAGGCGCAGAAGTCTTTAGTTGTGCGGCGATTTTGTCTGCGCTCAAACCAAAATAATATCCGACCGCCGCTGCCGCGAGGGCATTGTAAACATTGTGTCTGCCAAGCAAGGGCGAAGTTACCAAGGCGTTGCCGCCTGGAATAATCAATTCAAAACTTGTCGCTCCAAGGTCGTCATTGTTAATTTTTTCAGCGCGAATCTGTGCGTCGTTTTCAATTCCAAAAGTTAAGTATGAAATATCTTCACGACGTGTTTTCATCCCTGCTACCAAAGGATCATCAACATTGAGAATCGCTGTGCCGCCAGATTTTAACCCATCAATGATTTCAGCTTTGGCTTCCGCGATGCCTTCACTACTGCCAAAAAATTCAATGTGCGCCGTGCCGACGTTTCCGACTACGGCAACTGATGGAGGAGCAATTTCAGTCAGGCGTTTAATTTCTCCGTAAGAACTCATGCCAAATTCAAAGACGGCGAGATCGGAATCGGAGGGCGCTGCCTGAGCAGAAATCATTCGACCAACCGTCAACGGCAACCCATAACTTGTATTCAAATTTCCAAGTGATTTGAAAATATTAGGACTCACAGCTTCCAGCACGTGCGCAGCTAAATCCTTGACGGTAGTTTTACCTGCGCTGGCGGTCACGGCGACGATAGGCTTATTCCACGAGGCCAAAACTTTTTGCGCCATTTGCTGAAAAGCAAAGGCAGTGTCGGTGACAAACAACAACCGATCTTTGTAAGGCGCGAGATTTTTTGAAAACGGTAAGCGATGATGAACGACGAGAGCCGCCAGCGCGCCTTGGTCTAAAACTTCCTGCACGTATTTGTGACCATCTACACGTTCGCCTGGCAGAGCAACAAAAATTTCTCCGAGTTTGACCGCACGCGAATCAATCGCAAAGCCTACGGGCACAGCTTCCGCTATCGCTGGATGCAAGCGATGTGTAGCTCCACAGAGATTGGCGATTTCGTTTAGCTTCATTTTTTTCTTTGCTGCAAAGCTTCTTCCGCCGCTTCACGATCATCAAAATGAATTTTGCCAGTAGCTAAAATTTGATAATCCTCGTGTCCTTTGCCAGCAATAATCACAACATCCTTCGGCTGTGCATTTGTAATAGCGGTAAAAATCGCCTCATGCCGATCTGTCACTAATTGATAATTTCCACTTGCCTGTTTCAAGCCGACTTCGATGTCGCGCAGAATTTGTTCGGGGTCTTCACTGCGCGGATTATCAGAAGTTGCGATGACCATATCGCTCAATTCAGCAGCGGCGGCGCCCATCAATGGACGCTTGGTTTTGTCACGATCTCCGCCGCATCCGAAAACAGTGATGACTCGACCATTTTTTGATTTGGCAGCATCACGCGCCGTTTTCAAAACATTAATCAAGGCATCTGGCGTATGCGCGTAATCTACGACTACAGTGAGATCATCTTCGGCAGTAGTTACCGTCTCGAAGCGACCTGCTGCACCTTTGCTGGTGTTAATCCCGCGTGCCATAATTTCGGCATTGAATCCAAGCGCAACCCCGATGCCAATCGTACAAAGAATGTTGTAAGCATGTGGACGGCCAACCAGACTTGAGCGAATTTCGATTTCACCGACAGGAGTGCAAGCCGTGAAAGACAACCCATCAGAGCTAAAATCATTTTGGTTGGGGGTAATATCAGCGCTTTTATCAATTGCATAGCTCAACACTTTCGCGCGCGTTGCTTTTCTCAGCTCGGCGCTATAGGCGTCATCAGTGTTGATGACGGCGTAACCGGTGGTAACTTCAAATAATTTTCGCTTGGCAGCTCCGTATGCTTCCATCGTGCCGTGAAAATCCAGATGGTCTTGCGTCAAATTACTAAACGCCGCGACTGCAAAATCCAGATAGGCGACTCGCTGCATTTCTAAGGCGATTGATGACACTTCCATCACTGCGTATTCGACGTTAGCGTTTACGGCGCGACGCAAAAAATCCTGAATATCGGAGGCTTCGGGCGTTGTATGTTCTGCGATGACTTCTTCATCACCGATGCGATGACTAATGGTTCCCATCATCGCAGGGATCGCTCCGGCAGCTCGGAACATGGATTCACATAAATGCGCCGTAGTCGTCTTGCCGTTCGTGCCTGTCAGTCCAATTAATTTCAAAGAACGGGAGGGATTTCCGTGCGCAATCGCGGCGGCGTGAGCCAGCGCAGAACGTGCATCCGCCACTTGTAACCATACGCCAGAATAATTTTCAGGACGTGGGTTTTCCGAGATAATTGCTAACGCGCCGCGAACCGTAGCCAGACCGATAAAATTGTTTCCATCGGTTGTTGCGCCCTTAATAGCTACGAAGATGCCCCCCGGCATAACGCGGCGCGAATCGTGAGTAACAACGGAGCTGGCAGGAACGATTTCCCGATCAAGTCCCTCGCCGCTAACCAGCGCGTTCAATTCGCGCACAATGTCACTCAGTAAAATCATAAAATTTGGTTTCGGGTTTCGAGGAAAAACGAATTACGTGGTTTCCTCGAAACACAAAACCCGAAACTGATAATCATCGGAACTCAACCACCAGTGTATCGCCCTGGCGATGTTGGCTACGAGCGACGCCTGAGCCAATCGCACGCAGCTTTAATCCGGTCTGGCTGCACATGCTTGCGACCTCACGCAAACCTCGGCCTATAACATTTGGCCCACTCTTCACAACGGGTTGCGGCTTTGGTTTATCCGGTATATTTTTCACCGTCACAGTTGGCTTGACAGGTGGCGGGGTCGGCAGCTTCAGCCTTGGTGTAGCTGAAACCTTTACCGTTGAAGGAGGTGTCGCACTTGGTTTCACGCTTGCCCTGACCGTTGGTTTCAGACTTGGAGTAGCAACCAGGTGATTGGTTTTCGGCGTTGCATTCGGCGTCGCTTCAGGTTGCCAATTCCAATCGCCTGGTTTCTCTTTGTATCGTGTCTCCAACTCTGCAATTCCCTGTTTCGCTTTTTCGTTGTCGGGCAAGACACCATAACCGACCAACGAAGCCTGTGCGATGCGACTAAAAATAGGCGCTGCTACTTGTCCACCTTGATGCGCACCTTTTGGATTATCAATCGTCACAATAATTGCAAAGCGCGGATTGATGGCGGGTACGAATCCGGCAAACGACGCCATATAAGCACTATCAGAATATCTACCGCTAATAATTTTTTGGGCAGTTCCGGTCTTTCCCGCCACGGTATAACCACCCAGTTGAACGGCATGTCTGGCCGTTCCACTCTCGACTACACCTTCCAACATTGAAGTAATAGTGGTGGCTGTTTGCGGACTGATCACACGATGGGATTCTCGTTGGGCCTCCCATAATACTCGCTGACCAGCATCACCAGTGACAACTTGTTTGATGACGTGGGGCCTAACCCATTCGCCACCATTGCCGATGGCTGCCATCGCAGAAACTGCCTGCAAAGCCGTCACACCAACTTCGTGTCCAATGGCAATTGAACCGATTGAAGTAGCCTGCCATTTTTCAAGCGGATGAATTAATCCAGCCGCTTCCGCCGGTAAATCAATTCCTGTCCGATGACCAAATCCAAACCGCGAAATGTAGTCCGCCATCTTCTCATTGCCGACTTTTCTCGCCACGTAAATTGCGCCCGTGTTGGAGGATTTCGCCAAAGCCTGTGATAAGGTCAGCTCACCATGACAGTGTTCGTCTTTGATAATCCGATTGCCAATCGTGACTGAGCCGTTGCAACGTATTTTCTCGTCAGGACTAACCAGGCCTTCTTCAATGGCGGCAGAATACCCAACGATCTTAAAAACGGAGCCGGGTTCGTAAATATCAGCAATGGCGCGGTTGCGGCGCACATAAGCTTCTTGATCGCCACCACTCCAGCGAGCCGCCGGATCAAAAGTTGGTGCGTTGGCCATCGCCAAGACTTCGCCAGTTTTCGGATCAATCACAATGGCGCTAATGCTATCGGCTTTGGTTTCCTCTAAAGCCTGAGCCAGCGCAGATTCAACCTGACTCTGCAATCCGGTATCAATCGTAGTAACCACTCGCGCTCCGGCGAAGGCATTTTTTTCAACTCTGGCAAATGATTTTCCTACTGCATCATTTTCATAAATGTTTTTGCCATCCTGACCTCTGAGGTGCTTATCTAATTGAAATTCCAGGCCTCCAACACCTTGCTCTGCCCCATTCACATAACCCAAAAGGTGAGAAGCCAAACTTCCATTCGGATAACGACGCTGGGTTTCTCTAACAACCTTAATACCGGAAAGCTTTGCCGCTTCCAGTGAAGTTCGAATATTCTGTGAGACCTGAATATCAACCTGCCTCGCAAGAACAGGAGCTTTGCCGCCGGAATTAAACTTGCGCTGGAGATCATTTTCACTCGTATTCAACATCGGAGCCAGAGTCTTGATGATCTGTGCCTGCGTATTTTCTTTGACCTGATAAAGATCAGCTAAAACAGAATCAGTGTCCGTACTGCTGGCTAAGACCGTCCCATTACGATCTACAATCTCACCCCGAAAAGCTTCAACTTTCTCAGTTTTTTCGCGTTGCGCCACTGAGGTACTCACATAGTTCTGCGGCTGCATAATTTGTAAATATGCCAGCCTCCAGATGATGACTCCCATCCAGACAATTAGTAAGCAGGCAATGAAGCCATGCCGACCGGTTAGACTGTTTTTCTTTTTTCGCCTGGATGCCATCGGAGCCTCGCCTTTTCAGGTTTGTGTTAATGCTTACCCTGACCCGTTTTTTTACTACTTTTAACTGGAACGACTACTTTATTTTTCTGGTCAAGCTCTACCGGAGACAGAGCATATTGCCGGGCTGCCTGATCAAGCGCTGGCGGGCTGACAGCTTGACCTAATTGATATTCCAGCCCTCGCTGTTCGGATTGTGACTGATCTAAAGCGCGGCGCATTCCGACCTCTTCGCGTCCCATTGCATGAGCCTTGAAATGATCCCGCAAGCTAAAGACAAACCCGGACACAACCAATAATCCACAACTAATTAATCCTCCCATTAACCCCAAACGGGTCATGGTTTTGCCATCAGCTCGTGTCTTAGCTTCAGTCGTAGAAATTTTTTCGTCCAGCCCCAGCACGCCTAATCCGTTATGTGCCAATTCTCCAAACGAAATTCCCGACCAGGCTGGAGACATGGTGGCAGTCGCTGAAGCCGCTGGATAGCGCCGTGCCACAGAATACTGGGGCGAATTATTGTAATGCTGTGATGAAGCAGGACGTGATCGTTTGACGACCTGACCATTTTGAATTTGTGGACGATAAGTCATGTTTATAATTCCTCCGATTCGGGCTGTTGAAGAACGGGGGGTCTTCAATTAATGGCGAGCAAATCTTTATAACTTCTTACTTGCTCGAAGTTTCGCACTTCGAGAACGTGCGTTAGCGGTGACTTCACTGGCGTTTGATTGAATGGGCTTACGGTTGAGAAGTTCAATCCGACGCTTGGCGCCACAGCGACAATCAGGCAATTGCGGAGAGCAGAGGCAATAACCTGATTGATATTTCAAAGCTTGCTTGATAGGTCTGTCTTCAAGTGAATGAAAAGTAATAATCACCAGTCTCCCATCCGTGGCGAGTACATCTACTGCATCCGCGACGAATTCTCCGAGTCCATCCAGTTCACGATTCACTGCAATCCGTAAGGCTTGAAACGTTTTAGTCGCCGGATGAATCTTCCAGTGACCTTTCTGGTGAACCGCACCAATCACTAAAGCTGCTAATTGCTTCGTAGTTGTGATTGGCGCTCTAGCTCTTGCCTGAACTATGCGATGAGCGATTTTGCGTGACGCACGCTCTTCGCCATATTCAAAAATCAAATCTGCCAATTCCTTTTCACTGAGGGTTTTTATCAAATCTGCGGCGGTTAGCTCTTCTCCGCGATCCATCCGCATGTCCAACGGGGAATCGTCTGTAAAGCGAAAGCTGAATCCTCGATTTGGCGTATCCAACTGATAAGAGGAGATTCCTAAATCTGCCAATATCCCGTTGACCTCAGCAACTCCATTTTCAAGTAACGCACTTTTGATCTGACGATAATCAGAATGGATCGCAGTAAACCGCTCGCCAAATTTACTCAGCCTGTCTTTGGCGATCTCAAGAGCTTCCCCGTCCCGATCAAAACCGATAACCCGATTCTTCGGTGAAGCTCGCAGGATTGCTTCCGCATGACCACCCATTCCCAGGGTAGCATCTACAAATAATCCACCCGACGACGTATTGAGTGCTTCGAGCGCCTCATTGAGCATGACCGGAACATGAATTTCATCAGGAGCTGATAGGAACATAATTCTTAAATTCCCAGTCGAGCAATCGCTTCCGAGTCTTCATCAGTAAAGGCAACATTAAGCCGCGTACTCCGAAACCGATCTGCGCTCCAGATTTCCAGGTAGTTCAAATATCCAAAAACTGTCACTTCACCCAGCAATTCCGCTGCGCCCCTCAGCAAGGGATGAATCAGCAGGCGACCTTGTGCATCCAGAGATTGCACCTGTCCGTAATAATTCACCCGATCAAGAAACTTGCGCTTGGCTGGGTCCATACTCGGAAGTAACGCCAGCTTGCGTTCAATAATTTCCCATTCAGACAACGGGTAGATTCGCGCACATTCGCCATCCAGGCTAGTGACGTAAAATTCAACGTTACCGTACTGCTCATTCAAAGATCGCTGGAAGCTCGCTGGAACTTTCACCCGCCCCTTATCATCAATTGTCGCTGCGTAGCTTCCTCTCAGCATTTGCAATAGCTTTCCTGAAAGTTATTTAAATTCGGGGAGTTATGAACCGCTTAATTTGTTCAGTAGCAATACTAAACACTTACTAATCAAACGCTTATGACTTCAAGTAGTTCTTCAATCAGAATCTCTAAGTTACTAATTCTTACCACTTTAACCCACTTCATTCCACTGAATGAGCGCAGTGTAAGTCACCTATTTGGGGATGTCAAGCAAATTTGCAATATTTTATCATTAATTTTTCGCTTCAAGTTACTTGCTCTAACTTGTTGATTTAACTGTGTCTGAGCAATTCGCGTTAAAACCTTCTGTGGCTGCCTTTTTCAGATTCTACCCGGCATCTGACAGCGATGAATTTCTTTCCTCAGACTTGGCATTTATCCGGCTTCCTTGTATCTTTGGCAGCTTTGGTGAGCAATTAATACTTTTTCAATGTTTCAAACGACTCAACTTTTACTTTTCGGATTAATGGCCGCAGCAGGAAATTTGCTGGGTGGATGGTTAATTGCCCGCTCAAAAACTACCGCTCACGACCGCTTGAAAAAATTATTGGCTTTAGGGGCGGGCTACATGCTGGCAGCCGTCGTCCTTGAGGCGATCCCTGAAATTTTTCAGCAGGGTGGGAGCGAGGCTTTCATCTGGCTTTTAGTCGGCTACCTGATTATTCAGTTCGCGGAACACACGATTGCTCCACATTTTCATTTTGGCGAGGAAGTCCACCACGAAGAAATGCAGCGGCAGGGTGTAGCGTTGACAGCAGTGTTCGCCTTGGGCATCCACGCTTTCTTCGATGGAGTTACCATTGCTTCCGGTTTACTGATTAGTTTTCGATTAGGCTTAATCCTGTTTATTGCAGTGCTTTTGCATAAAGTCCCGGAAGGCTTCACTGTCGCTTCAATCATGCTAAGCGCAGGTCGTACGCGCAAAGCTGCCATTCAGGCCACATTTTTAATTGCTGTCGCAACCTTTGCCGGGATTTTCTCAGTAGCTCTGGTACAAAACGCCGTTAAGTATGCGCTACCTCTTTCAGCCGGAGCCACGATCTACATTGCAGCTTCTGATTTAATCCCGGAAGTTAATCGTGAACGTGGCTGGAAACCTTCCATTCTGATTTTTCTAGGAGTCGCATTATTCGCGGTTACACACTACTTTTTGCATTCCATCCTTCCATAAAGCAGACCTGAAATTTTCTCATCAAAATCACTGGCATGATTAGTAGGAAGGGAGTATATTGGTTACCCGTATTTCCCTTTCAACCCAAGTGCTTCTGGATGAAGCTTTTTCAGGCAACCCGAATCAATCACCTGTTGCCACTCGGAGGGACGCCATGCAAAGAAATTTTTCCCGTTATGCACTGCTATCCGCAGTACTTTTAATGCTCAGTTTCTCAGTTCAAGCTCAGTACCTTATTTCCAGTAAGGCTGGTTTCATTAATCGCGTCGAAGGTAAAGTTGCGATGAATTCGGTTGGCAATAGTCTGGAAGCAACAGGCAAGGCTTCAATGGGTTCGCAAATGAATGAAGGCGATTCCATTGTGACCGGAGCTGATAGCAATGCTGAATTATTGCTCGCACCTGGTTCCTACCTGCGAATGGCTGAGAAGACTGAAGTCAGAGCTATTCGCACGTCGCTGGATAATACCCGCTTTGATCTTGTAAGTGGCTCAGCGATTCTCGAAGTTGGTGAAATTGACAAAAAAGTACCGCTGGAAATCGGGACGCCACGCACAGTGGTAACGCTGAACAAAGCTGGTATTTACCGCTTTGATGTGAGTGGCACTGATGTCGCTATCAGCGTTCGTCGTGGTGAAGCTTTTATTGGTACACGTGAGCAAGTGCTTTCCGGTAGTGCCAACAAAATCGGTAATAATAAAGTTTATCGCTTGATTGGCGATGGCAGTCCACAAACCGCCAAACTCAGCGCAAAAGTTTTTGATGCTTTTGATCAATGGAGCTATCTGCGATCTGAAGCTCTGGTGGCAGCCAATTATTCGGTTCTGCAAAGATCACGTTCGCGCAATTCGCTGCTTTCAGGCTGGATTTATGATCCCTTATCGAACAGCTATACGTTCATTCCATCCTCCGGATTTTTCCTGAATGGCTATGGGTTTGGTTTCTATCGTAGCTTCTACAATTGCGACATGTGTTACTACTACCCTGGTGGTTATAGTAATGGGTACTATGGAAGTACTGGCGGGAATTATGGCGGCGGGTCAGTAGCAACTAATATTCCGTCACGGGTGAGTAATACTGGCCGCGGAGATGAGCGGGTGCAAACCAGCCGGACTGACGTACAAAGCCGTAATGTCGAGCCGTATGCCAGACCATCCTCTTCCAACAGCAACTCGAATTATTCGCGCTCTTCCGATGATAGCTCGTCGTATTCACGAGGTGGTAATTATGATCGGGGTTCATCGCCTTCCTCATCACCATCATATTCAGCGCCACCGAGTCGAGTTGAACCTGCTCCATCATCAGATCGTGGCAGTGTTAGCGATGGCGGACGTGGTGGAGACACTTCGCGGTCATCTGGTAGCCGTAGCAATCAATAACTGAGATCGCGATTGATGAAATCGCACAACAAATAAAAAAGCGTCGAGTGATTTCTCATTCGACGCTTTTTTATTTCAGGACTTTTCTGCACTTATTTCCAGTTATCAATCGCCAGGCGATCCTTTCCGTCAACTGTTTCTTTCACCACCGTCAACGGAATATAGATCGTTTCATTTTTGTCAAAAAAGTAAACATTGTTTTGCTTGACATAATCCGGCTGGTTTTCCGGCTGCTCGATCGAAGGCTCACCACGCAATACTTTGTCATCCTTTCCTTTACGTTGCTCAAGCAAAGCATCGTGTAAAGTCAGTTTTGAGTCTACTAATCTTTGCTTTGCTCCGGCAGAGAGCAATTGTTGCGCTTCATCCCATTTTTGATTACGAACAAATTCATTGAATTCGTAAAAGAATCGGTTCACCTGCTTCGGGCTTCGAAGACTGACAGGAGGCGGAGGCGCCGGAATCACACGCTTCGATACTCTCTGGTAAACAGCAAAGACTCCGACGACAAATAAAATTGCAGTCAGCCATAACACGACCGGAATGGCGCTGGATTTAACTTCATCACGAGTTGCCGTTTCATTGGTATTTTCAAATACTGTTCTCATTAATATCTCACTTGAAAGTAGAGGGGAAAACGATCCGCCTCTCACGTTTTATCCCAGCGTTAAAGCCCTGTCAAATCACAATCAATTTTGCCTTCATTAGAAATCTCTGATCTGGCATTTTTACTTCACCTGATGACCTGCTCGCCTTTTTGATTGCATCATGTCGCTGAGATGGTTAAGCTTCGCACTTTCTTTCTGCTTTATTTGAACTGATCTTGATAATTCAATTCAGCCCCTGAAATGAAAGTTATGTCCACGAAAACAACTATTGGTCTTTTAGGTCTCGGTACGGTCGGCACTGGCGTCGTTAAATTGCTCAGTGACAATCCACAATTTGATATTCGCACTATCGCTGTTCGTGACCTCAGCAAACCGCGCGATCTCGACCTCGCACCCTTTAGAGTCACAAACAATGCCTTTGAGTTGGCTGACGATCCTGAAATTGAAATCTTAGCCGAAGTCGCAGGCGGTGTCGGAACCGTTTATGAGGTCGTCAAACGCGCCATCACCAACGGCAAGCATCTCATTACCGCCAACAAAGAAATGATCGCCAAACACGGGCCAGAGATTTTCGAGCTGGCGAATCGTCACAACGTGACCGTATTTTTTGAAGCCGCTGTGGGTGGGGGGATTCCACTGATTTCCACGATGCAGCGCGGCTTGCAGGCCAATCGAATTTCAAAAGTGGCAGGCATCGTCAATGGCACCACAAATTACATTCTGACGATGATGGAGCAGGAGAAAAAAACTTTTGCCGATGCTTTGCAGGAAGCGCAAGCCAAAGGTTTTGCCGAAGCTGATCCGACGGACGATGTGGAAGGCAATGATGTCGCGTATAAAATCACGATTCTGGCCTCTCTCGCTTTCCAATCTCCAGTAGAGGTTGGAAAAGTCTATCGTCAGGGTATCTCAAAAATAAGTGATCTCGACATTCAACTGGCGCGGGAATTTGGTTATCGGATTAAAATGATTGGCTTAGCCCAACCTGTCGAAGGCAAGAATCAAATTGATGTACGTGCGCATCCGATGCTGGTTCCATTGCACCATCCACTCGCCGGAGTTGGGGGCGTCAACAATGCAATTTTTATCAATGGAAGCGCAGTTGGTGAAATCATGCTTTCCGGCCCTGGAGCGGGACAATTCCCCACCGCCAGCGCTGTCGTCGGAGATATTTTCAATCTCGTCAGTGCGTTGAAACTACCTGATTTTGCTCGTTATTTTCAACCTGCGATGAATGCAGTAACGACGGAAATTGCGAATATCGAAGAGACTACCAATGCTTATTATATCCGGTTAGAAACGGCAGATGTCCCTGGCGTGATTGGTCATCTTGGCTTCGCCTGCGGAGAGCATGGCGTTAGCCTGCTGGGACTGGTTCAAAAAGGCGTCACCAAAGAAGGCGTAGCGACTATCGTGCTGCTGACCCATCAAGTGCGTGAAAGCAAAATGCAAGCCGCCTTGCATGACATTCGCCAACAAACTTCGACTAGAGATATTCCCATTGTTTTGCGGGTTCTAAGTTAAATAAAAGATTCGGGATTTGACCTTTGGACTTAGGTCTTTGTAGAGATGCCATACAACAAGTTATTAATGCACATATTCAAAGACCAAAAGCTAAAGCTCAAAACCCATTTTCCAGAGAATCTATCCATTTTTAGAAACTTGTGAAGAATAGAAAACGTTTTGTGAGAGAATGTGCGTCTAAGAATTTTGTTGTCGAATTTATGTAGTCAGGATGACAGCATAAACTATGCCCCAACTTAAACTCGAAAACAGTTTGGTAGATGATCGTTACGAGGTGCGAGACCGCTTGAGTCTGGGTAGCTACGCGGAGATTTTTGTCGCACGAGACCGCCAGCGAAGCAGTGAAGAGGTTGTCATTAAAGCTCTCAATACACATTTGCAAGGCACACCTGAAGCTGATCTTGAGCGTACCCTACTAGAAAATTTTCAGAATGAAGCTACAGCTCTGGATGCTGTTCGTCATCCGCATATTATCCTGCGCTTAGGGCACGGCACGGCGGCTGATTTGAACGGAGTCCATTTTCATTATCTGGCGTTAGAGTATATGCCCGGTGGAGATTTACTGCGATTTTGTCGCAATCGTACAGGCAATGCGATTGACCTTCACACCGGACTGACGTATTTCAAGCAAGCCTGCGAAGCTCTGGCTTACGCACACAGCAAAGGCGTCATTCATCGAGATTTAAAACCTAATAATTTTCTACTGAGCCGCGATCAGAAAGTTCTCAAAGTGGCCGATTTTGGAGTCGCAAAAATTTCCGGTGATGATACGGCGGAAATTACTCGCGTCGGAGCTGATATTTACGCTCCGCCTGAGCATCATCCTGACGAATCAACCAATCACATCGGACGCTTAACGGCTTCTGCTGACATCTATTCATTAGCCAAGAGTTTTTACACTGTCATCAGCGGACGGACACCATCTGAGTTTAATCGCCGCCCAATTACTGCTTTGCCCGTAAACCTTGCGTCAGAGCCATACGCCGAAACTTTATTGAAGGTCTTGCGTCACGCTACTGCGGATAACCCCTCTGAACGCTATGCTACTGTCGTTGAGTTCTGGCATGAATTAGCTGCGACAGCTATTAACTTTCAAAGCTCTCCTTTGGCGGAAGCTGTGGACGATAATGCCACTCGCGTCAGACCAAAAATTAAAGAAACGTTAGTGGTCACGCCGCAGCCGCAGTCATTGCCAGAAAAACCACAGCAACCGGATTTTTTATCTGTGCCTCAGAAGGCTCCTTCTAATTTTCCCGGCGAAGCGACGATTCCGGCTTTACCAAAAAGTAAATTCGTAGTTGATTTACCGTCACCGGAAAAAGTGGCGAAGGTCCCGGCTCCGTCAACGCAAAAAGTCCCTGCCCCGATCAAGAAAACCTCCGAAGTCAATGATTCGTTTATGGCTCCGATGTGGCGCAGAATTACGGTTGCAGCTTTAGCATTAATCTTTCTTGGGGCTTTAATTGGTGTCTATCAATATGCTCGTCAACATCGTATTACAAGCAAAACGTTGCCTACGATCAGTGTTCCCAAACCATCGCCACCGAAAATCTTTGGTGAACAAATTGAAGTACTGGCTTTGGATTTGAATGTGCGCTCCGGGCCAGGACCAAAATTCGACAAGCTTGGCGCTGTCCCGAATGGCTCCAAACACAAGGTGATTAGTAAAGATCAGAACGGCTGGATTCAAATTGAAATTAGTGATTGGAGTCCGAACTTCGAGCATTCGACTACGCAAAAGCAAGGTTGGGTCAATGGTGATGCCAAGCTGGTAAAAGTTGGATCGCGTGGATTGTGGTAAGTTCAGAGTTACGCCTCAAGGCGTGAATATTTTCAGTTACTATTTTGGAGAAAATATGGGCTTGAAAAATTTAATTGGAGATTTCAGAAAATGGCTGGACGGTGAAGAAGCCGCTTCTTTCGCACCGGAACCCGCGCCTGCCCGTCGTGAATGGGAAGAATTTCTGGTCAATGTCGCCCGCGACGTCGAAGCCGCCATGCAACGCGAAATGTTTACGCCTCCCGGTGGCCCGACCTATATTCCTCGTGAATATTTAGTATTTTTGAGCAAAGCCGATGATGCGCAATGGCAAGGCGACAAACGCGATGGCTTACAGCGTGGTTTATTTCACGTGCTGTCGGAACGCGCCCGCGAACTCGTCGGGGATAAAGAAGTCCAAACCAAAAGTTTCGCCATCGAATTACGTGTAGACGGCACTTTAGAAAAAGGTCAGTTTCGTGTGCAGCCGGTGTGGGATAGCTCTGCTCCAAAAACTGAAGTTAAGCCACGATCCAAAGCTCCTGTTGCGTTGCCACCCACCGTAGATGAAGAAACAATTGCGGCTCCAGTCAGCGATGGAACTTCCACTGTAGTTCGTCCGCGTGCTGCTTTATTTTCCATTGAATTTGCGCGTCCGAACGAATCGGTTGAAACATTCGCTTGTCATAAAACTACGATTTCAATTGGGCGCGGAGCCAAAGATATTCAGATTGATCTGCGCCTTGACGGAGACCTCGAGATCAGCCGCAAGCACGCTACGCTTGAACGGCAGGGCGAAAAATTCTCGATTATTTGTGAAGGTCGTAACTCCATCGAAGTCGCAGGTCGTGAATTACCGCAAGGGGAGCGCAGAGAATTTTCTGCTGACGACGAAATTAAAATTGGTATTTACCGCCTGAAATGTATCTTGCCAATTCAAATCATTACTTCAGAGGCTGCATCGGTCAGCCCCAGCGAAAGCGATATTCTTGAAACTTGAAACTGACAAGCGTGGATTGATTATGCTACATTCGATTTTGTCTTGATATTGTTTGTCCAGACGCTCGCCCTGAACCATCAATCCTGATTTTATTAGCGGAGTCGCGTTGATAACCACCATTACTGAGAGCCTGCAAAAATTGCAGCTCGCCATCGAATCTGTCATCAAGGGCAAACCAGAAGCCATCCATCAATGTATCGTCACCATGCTGGCGGGAGGTCATTTATTACTGGAAGACGTTCCCGGCGTTGGCAAAACTACCCTCGCGCAAACGATTTCGCGGGCCTTGGATTGCAGCTTTCAGCGCGTCCAATTCACCAGTGATTTATTGCCTTCCGATATTCTTGGTGTTTCAATTTTCAACCAGCAAACCAGCCGCTTT
Source organism: Blastocatellia bacterium (assembly GCA_043775925.1). Lineage (GTDB taxonomy): Bacteria > Acidobacteriota > Blastocatellia > RBC074 > RBC074 > JAFDVL01. The sequence goes on along the minus strand of JAYVRW010000170.1, from coordinate 26,226 downwards.
GAGTTCCAACCAGGTCCGATTTTCGCTAACGTAGTCCTGGCTGACGAAATCAATCGGACAACTCCGAAAACACAAAGCTCACTGCTCGAAGCGATGGCTGAGGGTCGTGTCACCATTGAAAATACAACCTACGATTTACCGCGTCCTTTCCTCGTGCTCGCCACCCAAAATCCGATTGAGCATCACGGGACATATCCGCTGCCTGAATCACAGTTAGACCGTTTCCTGATGCGAATCAGGATCGGCTATCCGGCCATCGAAAACGAAAAGCAAATTCTACGAAGCCAGACCTTGAATCATCCAATCGAAGATTTAGCTCCTGTGATGTCCGCCGAAGAAGTCATTGAACTGCAACAGGCAGCGCGGCGTGTCAAAGTAGATGATTCCCTACTGGACTATTTAATGAAAATTGTCGAAGCGACACGCAATTCCGAGCTACTTGATTTGGGGATTAGTCCACGCGGGTCTCTCGCATTATTTCGCGCCGCGCAAGCCTTAGCCTTAACCGAAGACCGTGATTATTGCTTAGCCGATGACATCAAACGACTGGTCATTCCAGTCTTCAGTCATCGCATCATCGTCAATTCCCGCTATTCTTCACGCTTGCGAAGAGGCGAAGAAGCGGAAGGTGTGTTGAGCGAAATTGTGAAAAATGTTCCGGTTCCCATCTAGTCTGTAGAGTCGAAAGACTCTACAGACTCTACAGACTGCCTTGAAATTCCTGAAGGATAAAAAATTTCTCCGCTTCCTGTTCGTCTCGTCCATCCTGATTTTTGGGGCGATTGGATCAGCATTGGTTGCGGCTGCCGCCACCAGCTCTGGTGATTTTGAGGTTGCTTCCTTAGCTTCAAAAATTGCGCTTGGTTTGGCGTTGTGTATTTTACTGTATGTCGTTCCGCGCCTTGCCAAAAATGTTCAGATGGAATTCCTGCAATCACGCCTTGCGATGAATGTGATGAGCGCAGGATGGATGTTCATCGCTTTCATCCTCATCGTAGCGATTGCTTCGGTTAGCACTGGAAATAATTTGCTTTACATGGTGCTGGCGGCGTTGATGGCAACGATGATTATTTCTGGTGTCGCTTCGCGTTTGAGCATTGGAGATTTAGGCGTCGCGCTGCGTTTTCCCGACCATATTTTCGCCGGTGAACCAGCACAACTTGAAGCTACCATCACGAATCAAAAACGTTTCCTCCCTTCATTTTCATTGGTTGTCGCCGCAACCGATAAAGAAAATCGTTTTGCGCTTCGCAAGGCAAATAAAATTCCCGATCAATCCATCGGAGATTTAGCGCACTTCGCCATCGTTCCCGCCGGAGCCAAAGCCAAAGCCAGCATCACCCGCACCTTCGATCAGCGCGGAGTTTTTCCAGTGCGCGGATTTACGATCACTACCAGATTTCCGTTTGGATTTGTCGAACGCCGCCGCTACGTCGAAGCCAGTGGAGAAGTCACTGTATATCCAAACCCGCTCCCGCTGGATGATTTCTATCATTTGTTGCCGCTGACCCACGGGCAAATGGAAAGCGAACAAAAGGGGAGCGGCAGTGATTTGTACGCGATTCGCCACTACACACCGACCGATCATCCGCGTTATGTTGATTGGAAAGCCACCGCCAAAGCTTCAAAATTAATGGTGCGCGAATTTACCAGAGATGACGATTGGCGCGTGACTATTGCTTTGGATACTTATGAAGGGAACAGGGAGCAGGGAGCAGAGGATAGTAAGCAGGAAGGTGCTGCGAACAGTGAACTGCGAACTTCTGCTTTTGAAAAAGCAGTGACCTTAGCCGCCAGCCTGCTGACACATTTTCTCGACGAAGGCGCGGACGTGCGGTTAATGCTGAGCGAATACGATTCACACTTCGGACGCGACAACGATCATCGGTACGCGATGCTCAAACAATTAGCGCGTGTTACGCCCTTTGTTTCGGAAAAGCTGGAAGATGCTCCTGTAAATTTATTGCAACGCCTCCCCGCCTTAGCCGACGACGAATTCAAAATCCTGCTGACTTCAGCGCAACGGGGATCAATTCCTGCGAACATTTGGCGGAGTTCGCACGTGGTTTATTTTGACGATTTGTAAAGAGACTAAGAAAGATTGGATTAGCATGCTTTCAGAATATTAGCTTGATTTTATTAGCTCTTCCGCTAACTTTGTTGCGTGTTCAAGATCGCCTCGAAATACAATATTGCCTTTTTGGTCAATCACAAAAGTAGTTGGATAACCCGTCACTCCATATTGTTCCGCTAAGTTAGCTTCTTTGGTAATAACTACAGGGAAGCTATGTCCTTCATCTTTTATTGCTTTAAAAGCGTCACCTTCCTTGTCATCTTCAAGCGGCGTATCAACTGCTAAAATGCGAAGCGTCGTCTCAGTTTTATGCTTCTCGTAAAACTTCTGAAGCTGTGGAAATTTTTGAAAACAGATACCACAACTCGTATTCCAGAAATCAAGGATAACTACCTTATTCGTAAAATCTTTATCTGTTATCAAGGATTTACTTTCGTCGAAGGCTTCAAACTTTGCTGGTAAGGAGTATAAAACCTTACCTGTAAATGTCCCGTAATTAAGTCTATGAAGCCACATATCATAGCCCTTAACGCACATAGTTAATGTCAGGAAAAAACCCAGCCCAGTAGTCAACCATCTTTGCGGACTACGAAGGTTAGTGAATGCAAGTCCAGACATAATGCCAAGAAAATGTAAGATAAAATCCGGGAAAGAAAATAACCCTGCGGTGAAAAAACGAATCCTCATAGGTAGCTGAATCAGGAAAAGCCCCGCAACAATTGCCATCGTGATTTGCGCAGGTTGTAAGACATTAGCCGACCTTCGAATACCTACTATTGTAAAAATAAAATACAAGGTAAATCCGACTAATGACGACGCTTTAATACCATAGCCAAACCCACGAAGTGGAGAGATCAGTAAGGTTAATAGCAAAGAAACCACAAAGAGCAGTGCTATACGTTTTATTTTCATAAGTTATTCTCCGATTAGAGCTACCTCTTTTGTGATTGGTCATTACTCACTAAGAACCAACAAATAGAAACGCAGTTAAAGTAACTCTAACTGCGTTTCCTGAAAAACTTTAGCAACCACCATTACAACTTGCCATCCAGAGAGTTCCGCATCCCCAATCTGATGTACTACACCCGTTATATGCGTGGTCACGACAATAATTTCCACCACACCAAGTATCAATAGTGCTACAATTACAGTCCCTTCTTACTACAATAGAAGCTTCAGCATTCCCTAATTGGGCAAATAACTTTCTTGCTTCGTCTTGCGAAAAAGTAGCTACTGCATGATTCCTCAAATTTTGTAGAGCCTTACCAATTACCGCATTCTTGATTTGCTGATTGCCAGGAAGACTGAAAGTGAGCGGAATTGCTAAATTCGCCGCCTCTTCCAGAACCTTTATTTGCTCCGGTGAAAGGTCTGGGTGAGCTTTCTTATACTCTGAAAAATGTACTTGCCACAGCGCACTTTTATCATTTGCTGAAGATTCACGAAAAATATTTTTTCTTTCTTCAGATGATAAAGCTGCCATTCCTTTATACTTTCTCACTGCTTCATCATCTATAATTATAGCCGCACTCAGTGATGAACGACTGTTTGCGGTAGCAGATTTTTGCACTGCGACAAGGATCGCTACGACAGCAATTAACCCTACAGCCAACAAAACGAATGATACACGAGAAGTTTTTTTCGACATAATTTTTCTCCTTTTTCCTCACGGTATTTCATGAGGAAATATACTGTAAAGATACCCGCACAAAGCATTGGTAATTGCTTCTGAGTCTGGTATTTTTACTCCTTAACCTTTGACAATTGAACTAAGCAAAATGCGTAGTCCGTCTCTAAACAAGTCGTGATGGATTCCGTCGGAGAGCACAAACTGAGTAGGCTCTCGGCGACGTGGTTTCTAGGAACGCAAGTATTTGTAAATAGAAATAGCAGCTTTAACAATAAGTTGCAAGCGTTTTCATCGGGAGGAATTTCCTGATGGGACGCTTAGCCAGACCCAGACCTCAACGCCTTGCAGAAAAGCTCCAACAGATTCGACTGGCTTTAAATCTGTCACAAACTGAAATGTTGTATCGGTTAGGATTGGAAGAAACAATTGGCTATATGGCGATTGCCGGAAATGAACTTGGTTATAGAGAACCTAATTTATTGGAACTCTTGCGCTACGCAAGATTAGCAAATGTCTGTCTTGATGTGCTGGTGGATGACGCGATTGACTTGCCGGAGAAATTGCCAAGCCCAAAAAAACATTGGCAGGGTTCATAGTTTTCAGGAAAAAGATTTTCGGGGAAGAGTTTTTTTTAGACAGGATTAACAAGATTTTAAGACAAGATTTACAAGTCATATTCTTGCACGTAAGTCCTGTTCATCCTGCAAAAAATCTTGTAAATCCTGTCTGAAAATTCTTAACTCTTCCCCTGTCCTTTTTGCTTGACGCCATCGCGGAACGCTTTCATATCCGCAATAAACTCATGAAACAAATACGCTGAATCGTGCGGACCCGGGCTGGATTCAGGATGGTATTGCACGGAAAATACTGGCAGCGTCCGATGGCGGATTCCAGCCAGTGTATGGTCGTTGATATTCCAATGCGTCAATTCAATTTCGTCCTGATTCAGGCTGTTCGGATCAACCGCGAAGCCGTGATTGTGCGCGGCGATTTCGATCTTGTCGGTCCGTGTATTTTTGATCGGCTGATTGCCTCCACGATGTCCGAATTTTAATTTAAAAGTCGTCCCGCCAAAAGCTGCTCCCAAAACCTGATGTCCCAGACAAATTCCAAAAATTGGCTTTTTTCCAACCAGTTTTTTGATTTCGTCAACAATGGGTTCGAGCGCAGCCGGATCACCGGGACCATTCGATAAAAAGACTCCATCGGGATTCATGGCTAAAACATCGGCAGCGGAAGTTCGCGCCGGAACTACGGTCACACGACAACCCAGCGCAGCCAAATAACGTAAAATGTAATATTTGATACCGAAATCGTAAGCGACGACGTGGAAAGATTCCGTGTTGATAGTGCCGCTCATTTCCAAGGCTTCGTGCGGAGTGAAATTCACTGCGAATTCGTCAAGCGCTTCGGTGCGGTGGAGTTTCTCTCCGGCGATGGCTTCAATGGCTTCTGACCATTCGTAGCTATCGCCACACGTGACTTCATCCACTAAATTTCGTCCAAGCATTGACGGCGCAGCCTGGGCTTTAGCAATCAAACTTTTTTCGTCGAGGTCTACGGAAGAAATACAGGCACGCATCGCGCCTTTTTCGCGGATGTGGCGAACCAGCGCCCGCGTATCAATTTCAGAAATTCCAACGATCCCGTATTCCTTGAGATAATCATCCAGCGACATCGTAGCGCGCCAGTTGGAAGTGACTTCGGACATCTCACGGACGACAAATCCCTGAATGAAAGGACGACGCGATTCAACGTCTTCGGGATTGACGCCATAGTTGCCGATCTGCGGATACGTCATCGTCACGATTTGTCCGGCGTAGGATGGATCGGTGAGAATTTCCTGATAGCCCGCCATCGAAGTATTGAAAACAATTTCCCCCGTACACTCACCGGAAGTGCCGCAGGCTGTGCCACGAAAGATGCGCCCATCTTCCAGCGCAAGAATCGCTTCATTAGTCATTGATTAATTATTCCTCTTTACTAATTGTTCAGTGAGCCAACATTCGCAAACCAGTTCAGGGGCGAATAGTAGCGGTACATCGCTTTGCCGTAGATATATTTTTCCGGCACCAAGCCCCAATCACGACTGTCGCTGCTGTAATTCCGGTTGTCGCCCATCACAAAATAATGGTGATCTTCCACCTGCTCAGTGACTGAGCTTCGATGGTAAGAATTCACATTTTCCGGCGTTAAATAAGGTTCTTGTTGTAGGACGCCGTTAATATAAAGCTTGCCATTTTCAATGGTGACTTGCTCTCCAGGTAATCCAATGACGCGCTTAATATAAGATTTTGAAGGGTCGCGTGGATAATATAAAACAACAATATCTCCGCGTTTGATGGGCTGGGTATCGCCAAACCATTCACGCATGGAATACACCATTTGATTGACGAAAATACGATCACGATCCTGCAATCTGGGCTTCATGCTTTCCCCTTCGACACGCACCGGACGCACCAGAAAGAAAATAATGAACGTTGCAATCAAACAGGCAATGAGAATATCGCGCATCAATGACCGCGCTTCTGCCCACAAACTTTTGGATTCTACCGCCGTGCTGTAAGGAGCCATCAGGTCACGCACTTCACGGATGCCCGAATCGTCTTCGACTCTGATGCCAACATACTCTTTTTCGTTTGTCATAACTTAGTGAGTAATCGTGCCTTCCAGCGTCGAGTCAATCACTGCTTGCGGTAATTGCCCTTCGTTGAAAAGGAACGTTTTCATGTTTTCGATCAAGAACTGTTGATGCTCGGGATTGATTGTGCTGAGTCCAAAATGATTAATCAGTTGATTTTGCTTGGCTAACCATTCCTTCCAACAGCCATGACAAATATTCTCATGAATGCGTTTACCAAGTGCACCGCCAAACGGCGTTTTTTCCAGGCTGGCAAAATTATTTCCACAACGTGTGCAATCAATCGTAGTCATGAGTAACCTCACTCTTAGTTTCAAATTAAAGAATAATCATTTTATCATAGAGACAGACGGATTCTGAACCCGCTTTCATTTGAATTCCCTACAGATGGAAAATTATTTTGGAGTTTAATGGTGCGCCCGGAGGGATTCGAACCCCCGACCTATAGATTCGAAGTCTAGTGCTCTATCCAGCTGAGCTACAGGCGCATTCGAGGTGACGATGAAATAGTTTTTACCATAGCCAGCGTGAGACGGCAAACGCTTCACTGAACGATTGGGGTCTCGTTATCGATGAAATGCAAGCTGTTACAGAATGATGATAAAATTATGACATCTTTTAAAAAAAAGCTGGCTACTGTCGGCGGTTGTTTGTATAATGTTAGACATTGGATTTTTCAAATATTCCATTTGGTCTGGCACGGTGTCTCACCACATTATGCTGGAGTCATCGCGCAGTTCAGCGCAAGATTTTTGATTACAGGTGAATATTACTTCGTAAAAAGCCCTGGCTCTTTGACGATTTTATTACGGATTCTGTAACCGACCTCATTCGGGCAGAGCTTTATCCCAAATGCTGAAATAGAAGCTCTTCTCATTCCCGGTTATAATTCCTTCTTCGCTATCTTTCCGGCAGGAAGCTGGCATAAACAAGTGCGATTTGCTGCCCCAGGCGCATCGCCCCCTTTAACGCATTTCTAAATATTTTCTGAACAAGAGTGTGCTTGGCACACCAGAGTTGTCAGCAAACAACCTTCTTTTTCAGAGTAGTTATAAAATATGCGTCAATAGTATGTAATTGGCATTGTTGACGCCTCAGGTGAACCATACACATTACCTGACCACCTCACCGGGTTTTATAATGAAAGCTGTCTCCACCAAGTCCTGGAAATCGTTGCTCGAAAATAATGATGACGCAACGCTGTGGCAATCACTCCACCGTCTGGTTTCAATCCATCCACTGATCCGCTCAGCACAGCGCAATCAACATAATGCTAAAAATACAACTTCGCTTTTATCCCTCCCGGATTTAACACAAGACCTGTATTTATTATTATTGGAGAAGTCGCGCTTCAAACATTATCTGCAAGATGAGATGAGTGATACAGAAATTGAGCGCGAAATTTTTCAGGTCGAATTGACCAACATGCTGATCGGGACGTTGCGTCGTAAGCAGCCTGAAAATTATCGAATCGTCAGGCGCATTAGTGGCTTGCTCGAATCTGACCCACGTTTCAAAATTTTTCGCTCACCGGAACCTCATCAAACAGCGCGCTATCGTCAGGCAGTGAATGTTGTCTACGGCTTACGAGAATGGGGTACTGATAAATCTGTCAAGGATATTGCCCAACTGGAAGAATTAATGTCTAACGTCCCTGCCAGAATTCGCAATCGGCGGCGGGTGGGGTGCAAGGGTGACGCGCAGGTAATCGTAACCAATCAGGAATTAGTAGAATTATTAGAGGAAATTTTCAAGCAACTGGATTCACCGATTTCCCTGCGAGCGTTGCGAACGCTTGCTTTGTCGAGGCTTCCTATTTATGACGCTGAAGTGTCTTCAATAGATCAAATTTCGGAACAGGCGGAAGGTTCTCATTCGTGGGAGAAAATGATAATTTCTGAAAATGATTGTCCCGAAGGAATTAACCTGCGCCGTGAAGAGGAAATGCTGGCACGCCGTGCCGCTCATGACTTTTTGGCGAAAGTAGATCGCATAACACGTTTTCAACCACTGCGAACGGAAAAATTCTGGCGTATTTTATGGCATTACTATTTTGACCCAACTGAACCATCTCAGTTAGTCATTGCAGACATGGTTGGCATGTCTGATTCGTCAGTCAGCGATCATCGCCGAAAGATGGAGCAGGAAATGCAAAAACATCTTTTGCGCTCTTTCACTTCAGAGCAACTCATTTGTTTTGCTGAAGAATTATCCGGTCAGCTCAAGTGGCGGCTCACAAAAGCCAATCGAGCTGAGCAACAGAAAGTACAAAAGAAGTCAGATTTCTCGACATGGGGTAACTTTAGTAACTATTCTTCATTAGCTTCATTTGATAATCTGCCGATTGTCTAAGTGAACGCCGAGCTTGAAGCTACCCCTCACTCAAGAGTGACAACATTACAATGAAGAGGCAACGAATTTCCCCTTGTCTAAACTCTAGTATCAAGGCTATTATTTCAATTAAGGTTGGCCTCACGTATAAAGCCCTTAAAACGCTGCAACCTACGACTTAACAAGGGACATTGCTTACCATTCTGATCCCTTCAAGAGGATCCAACTACTTCTCATCGAAGATTATTGTGAAGGTATGCTTGACTTAAATACAAAAGTTTCACAATACAATCAGAATATTCAACCATTAGTTTCAAGGGTGTGATGGATAACGGAATGCTGAACGCGCTAACAGTTGATGTCGAAGATTATTATCAGGTCGAAGCCTTTTCTCAGGTGGTCTGTCGTGAAGACTGGCCGAAGTGGGAATCACGGGTCGAGCGAAATACTAATTTATTATTGGAAATGTTCGCGCGTCATAATGTCAAGGCGACTTTTTTTATTTTGGGCTATGTCGCTGAAATGCATCCTGAGCTGGTTAAGCAAATTGCGAACGCTGGGCACGAAGTTGCCTGTCACAGTTTCCATCATCGCCTTATTTACCAACAAACTCCTGAAGAATTCAGAGAAGATCTTAGAAAATCCAAGCAATTACTGGAAGAGATAATTGGTGCTCCGGTTATTGGATACCGTGCGCCGACCTATTCGATTACCGAAAAAAGTTTGTGGGCTTTGGATATTTTAATTGAAGAAGGTTTCAAATACGATTCATCTATTTTCCCGACGAAACATGACCGCTACGGCATTCCAGATGCTGAAAGATTCCCGCATGTGCTACATCGTCCAGCCGGGGAAATTATTGAATTTCCTCCTTCGACAGTACAAATAGGTGGGACGAATATTCCGATTTCAGGTGGCGGGTATTTTCGGTTGCTGCCGTATAAGCTTTTCAAATTAGGGTGGCAAACACTTCATCGGCGTGAATCGGAACCAGCGATTTTCTTTTTACATCCCTGGGAAGTTGATCCCGAACAACCTATAATTCCTGGTACTAAATTAAATATTTGGCGGCATCGGGTGAATTTGAATCGTACTGAGAGCCGGCTGAATCAACTCCTGAAAGATTTTTCTTTCGCCCCCGTCAGACAGGTCTTGGAGAACCGGAATTTAGGCTTGCAAGCACTAGCGCTGGCGACGAATTAGAATAGGAAATATTGTGGAATCAGCAACTGCGCAGATCGTGGCATCGGTCAACTCAGCTCAATTACATACAGTGAAGGTTCGTGCATTTCAGGCTCAGGATGTTCTGGCCTGGGATGCTCTCGTGGCAAGCGAAGCGGCGGCGACCTTTTGTCATCAAAGCGGGTGGGCGCGCGTCGTGGCAAGCGTCTGGAAGCATTCGGCCTATCATTTGCTCGCTGAACGCGGGTCTGAAATCACAGGCATTTTGCCGCTTTTTCATGTTAAAAGTCGCCTGTTCGGTTCAATGTTGGTTTCATCGCCAAATGCCGTTTACGGTGGAGCCGTGGCGAAAGACCAGGCTTCTGCCGAAGCCTTAATCGCTGAAGCAAAAAAAATTGCGACCAGTTTACAAGTGGATTTTCTTGAACTACGCAATGCCTTTGAAACCGAATCTGTAGACCCTGACTTACATCGTAAAGATTTATATTTCACTTTTGCACATCCGATTTCGACTGACGAAGAAGCTCTCATGAAAACTTTTCCACGCGACATCAGAACCATGATTCGTAAAGGAATCAAAAATGAGCTAACGGCTCAGTTGGGGCGTGAAGAATTATTGGATGAATTCTACGAAGTCTATGCTACCAGTGTGCATCATCTTGGCACTCCGGTTTTCCCCAAAAAATTATTTGCCACGTTTTTGTGTGAGTTTCCGAACGAAAGTGATATTCTCCTGATTCGACAGGGCGACAAAGTCGCAGGTGGGGTCTTGAATTTCTACTTCCGTGATACCGTAATGCCTTACTACGGAGGTGCTTACGGTGAATTTTATCGTGCTGGTATCAACAATTATATGTACTGGGCATTGATGCAATCGGCGGCTCAACGCGGGTACACTCGCTTCGATTTCGGGCGCAGCAAAAATGGGACCGGAGCGTTTGAATTCAAACGCGGATGGGGGATGGAAATGAAAGCTTTACCCTATCAATTTTACCTCGTCAAAGCACAGGAAATGCCGAATCTGAATCCGACGAATCCAAAATATGAAATGATGATTAATCTTTGGAAAAAGTTACCTTTCGGAGTAACAAAAATTATTGGTCCAGCACTGGTTAAGAATTTTCCGTAAGGAAAGGGTGAGGGTGTTAATAATTGCGCAGTAACAGCTTAAATCCCCAATCTTACTGATTCCCCGTACCAAAGTGTCTTTTTTAAGCTAACCACAAAAGCAATGAGAGTGCTCCACGTTTTAGATCATTCACTGCCCTATTTGAGTGCGTACAGTTTTCGCAGCAGCTACGTTATTTCTAACCAGCGTCAGATGGGGTTGAATCCGGTGGTATTAACGTCACCGAGTCATGAAAGTCCGGGCGAAGATTTTGAAATTCTTCAGGGAGTTCAGCATCATCGCTCTAGTTGGCCTTCATTTTATTTTTTGCCGCAACCTCGCTTCGTGCCATTGTTACGCCACGAAGCTTATCTCGCGGCCTTAGCTAAGCGGATCGTCAAAGTCGCACGTGATTGCGAGGCAGATTTGATTCATGCCCATTCGCCGGCTCTGAATGGATTGGCGACGCGGCGAGCCGCACGTTATTTGAAAAAGCCGTGGATTTACGAACTACGCTACTATGAGCAGGATGCCGCTGTGGATAGTGGACAGGCGAATCCCTATAGTGCGCGGTATAGATTTGCCCGATGGATGGAAGAACGAGCTATTAAAGAAGCTGATCTGACTATTCTGACCTCAAATTCAATGCGTAGTGAGTTGATGGCGCGCGGCTTCTCGGCAAAAAAATTACTGGAAGTTCCCGAAGGCGTAGATACACAGGTTTTTAGTCCTCGCCCACCGGACATAGAGCTGATTGAAAAACATCAACTGCGAGGCAAAACCGTCATCGGTTTCATTGGTTCTTTTTATAAGTACGAAGGTCTTGAAAGATTAATTCAGGCGATGAATTATTTGTTACGCGAGCGGCGTGACATCAAATTGATTCTCGCCGGGTCAGGTGAGACGGAGGCGGTGTTGCGGACTAAAATTCCTCGTGAATGGAATGAGCATTTTGTCTTCACCGGACGCATTGAGCAGGAAGAAATCCTGCGTTATTACTCGGTCATTGATATTTGTGTTTACCCTCGGTTGAGTACGCGGATGACGGAATTAACGACTTCGATCAGACCGCTGGAAGCGATGGCGATGGAATGCGCTGTGATTGGTAGCAATGTTGGAGGGATGGCTGAATTACTCCGTCACAACAAAACTGGCTTCGTTGTCGAGACTGATGATAAAATTGCTTTAGGCGCACGGATTTCGCAATTGGTGAACAATCCAATTGAGCGCAAAGAATTAGGTAAACGGGCGCGAGCACAAATCGTCAAGCAGCGTGATTGGTCGCAAATTGCGATTAAATATGCTGAGATTTATGAACGACTGGCTCCCTTAAAAGGTGTCCGATTATTGAATGGTGTCGGTGTCCCCGATGCAGAAACTCAGGCTTGGCAGGAAAACCAGCCGTCTGAAAGTCGAACAAAAATTTAGTTGTATTCGGTACCATTTCTTGAGCGAAAGCGAGCCGAATCATCTCCCCTCATTAGTCGCTAAAAGCTCACTGCTACATTGCCTGGTCGCATTAGCAAGGAAACAGGAGTTTGAAAATATAGATATGCCTGCTACAGCAGTTGACAACAAAGTCACATCAGAGGCTCTCCTCACTACCCCCCCACCTCACGACATCGAGCATTCGGATCAGGAGTTAAAGGGACAAGTTGAGTGGAGTAATAGCACTTTTTCCCATCTCAAAGAATTGATTAATCACCGCGAGTTGCTGCAATTAGTAACGGAACGTGAATTAAAAATTCGCTATAAACAAACGGCGCTGGGCGCAGTGTGGGCAGTCTTGCAACCACTTTCGCTGATGCTGGTGTTTGGCTTGTTCTTTTCGTATTTTGCCGGAATGAAGGGCGATACCGGAATGCCTTACGCGTTATTTTCCTACACGGGATTATTGGCGTGGACGTTCTTTTCGACTTCCATGTCGTTTGCTATTCCCAGCCTGATTACGAATTCTTACATCATCACCAAGATTTATTTCCCGCGTGAAATTATTCCACTGTCTTGTGTGCTGGCGGCTTTCTTTGACTTTCTCGTGGCATCGGTAATTTTTATCGGGTTGCTGATTTTCTATCACGATCAGGTCACGATTAATTGGAACGTCATTTTTATCGTTCCAGTCATGCTAATCCAGTTAATCTTTACAGTTGGCATGGGATTTTTGCTGTCAGCCTTCACCGTACTGTATCGTGACGTTCGCTATGCGATGCCACTGGTCATTCAAATCTGGATGTTTGCCACTCCGATTTTGTACCCAGCCTCGCGTGTCAGAGACAAAAGCGAAGCGCTTTATACCGCCTATATGACGCTAAATCCGATGGCTGTGATTATTGACAGTTATCGCAAGTGCGTCGTACAGGGTTTAACTCCCGACCTGAAATTACTTGGAATCGCGACAGCGATTTCACTGTTCCTACTCTGGGGTTCGTATAAATATTTCAAACATCTGGAACGCGAGTTCGCAGATCTGGTTTAAATTAGTTTCGGGTTTTCGGATTTCGAGTTTCGAGGTAAGAAGGTCTCTCATAACTCGAAACCCAAAACTCGAAACTCGAAACAGTTTTATGAGTATTGTTGTCTTAGATCGAGTTTCCAAAAAATATCGCCTCAGCCGCTTGGGTTCAAAATCTATTCGTGAAGAATTGGCGCGGGTGACCAAAAACCTGTTGCCAAGCTCCAGAGGCTTAGCCGGAAGCGATGAATTTTTCGCGCTGAAAGAGGTAGATTTACAAATCAAACGTGGCGAAACCATTGGATTTATTGGTCCGAATGGCTCAGGGAAAAGTACATTACTAAAATTGCTGGCGCGAATTATTTATCCTTCCGAAGGCAAAATCGAAGTCAACGGTTCCGTGGCTTCGTTGATTGAAGTCGGTGCAGGCTTCCATCCTGAATTAACAGGACGCGAAAATATTTTTCTTTACGGCTCAATTATGGGCATGAAGAAAGCCGAAGTTGCCAAAAAATTTGATCAGATCGTCGCGTTTTCCGAAATGGAAAAATTCATTGATACACCTGTCAAACGCTACTCTTCGGGCATGTATGTTCGTTTAGGATTTGCCGTCGCCGCGCATATCCATCCTTCCGTTTTATTAGTTGATGAAGTCCTCGCCGTCGGTGACGCGAATTTCCAAAGCAAATGTCAGCAGCGTATCGAAGAACTGCGACGTGACGGAATGACCATCGCTTTCGTCTCGCACGATATGCCTGCCGTTGAGCGTCTCTGTGATCGCGTAGTCTTCCTGTCAAAAGGCGAAGTTCGTGCCAGCGGTAAGCCCCAGGAAGTAATTAGCGTTTATTACAATGAAGTGTTGTTTGCGAAAAAATCAACTGCACAAATCGCGCAGAATAATACCGGCTTAGCGATTGAAACGAAGACTTCATTATATGGTCAGGACGCTGAAATTATCAGCGTGAAATTCCACAACGGCGATGGACAGGAAACGGATACCATTTCGACTGGGGATAAATTGATTGCGCGGATTCATTACAAAACCTACAGCGCCATCCAAGACCCGATTTTTGAAATGCTCTTCTACTCACCGGATGATCGTTTGTATTCGCACTTGACCACAGCAATTAACGGCCCGGAAATTGGAGTGTTGCCCGACGAAGGCATTATTGAATTCGATTGCAGCGAATTCGGATTAACGCCGGGAATCTATAAAGTAGACGGCATCTTCAGTAAGCGCGGTTCCGTTGCGCCGTATGATTTGAAACCGCGTCAGTACATCCTGAAAGTGCTGCCTGGAAAATCTGTGCGCGGGATGTTCTATACACCGCAACAATGGCGTTTGCTGCCACCGACTGAAACGATTGAAGTTCGCTCGGCAGATTCCAGCCTCGCGTAAAATTAACGTTCAATCTTGAAGAAAAATCAGAGCCTGCTCGCGATAAATGCCAGCAGGCTCTTTTTTGTGCAGATGAGCAGAGCTACTAATTCACACGCACAATCGTTAAATTATCTACGACTGACCAGTAAAAGTTCATAGAACTTCCCGTCGCCTTGATATACACGCTGACTTTGCCGCTTCCGTCAGGCACCGTGAAGCGTACCTTTAAGGTCTGTCCCTGTCCGGCGCTTACGGCTGGGTTGTATTGCACCAGAGGCCCGGCAGCATTATTTTCCCATTTCACGCCTAATATTGCAGCATTGCGTGGATCGTTGCGAAAGTCACCGCTTATTTCATAAGTGGCTCCGGCGGTCAGTTGTAACCATTGGGAAATAAACGACGAGTTACCCGTATTTGCATAGAGCAATGCCGCGTATGATCCGTTCGTCACATAACTCGTCGTACGATAAACATAACCACTCGGCGTCCAACTTGTTATTCCATTTTCAAAACTCGGATTGAGAATGGCAACAGTGACAGGCGCTGGAGTCGGTGTCGGTGTTGGGATTGGGGTGGGAGTGGGATTTCCCGTTGGAGAAATAACCTGATCCACATAGCCGCCAAAATCAGTTGTCCAATAATAACAGTACGTTGCTGCTGTGTTGGCGACGCGCCCGATGCCGACCACTTTGTAATTTGGATCCAGCATATTGGCGTTGTGTCCTGCCGAATTTTTCCACTGATTGAATGTGCTGGCAGCGTCACTGTAACCCGCTGCAATGTTCTCGCCTTTATACGTGTTGAAGTTGTAACCAAAGCTTCCCATGCGTACAAACGGATCGCGTCCCAAACTATCTGTATGGTTGAAATAATTTTTCGCGACCATGTCAGCGCTCATCCATTTGGACGCATTGGTTAAAGTCACTGATGCTTGTAGCAATGACAAGCCGTTTTGCTGGCGATAATTATTAATGAGAGTGAGAAATGCTTGTTCTTCGACATCAAGCGTAGTGGTTGCTTGGGCGTGCTGTGGTGTGGGGAAAATAAAACTATAGCTGAGTGCAAAGGCACAGAGAAAAATGATAAGGGAAAACCGCAGGTGTTGATTAGCACACACTTGTGCCTTAAATGCTTTAAATCTCATTTACTGCTCCTAGACTGGGATTAATTAAGCCGCAGGGTTGCAACTTAGACAAATGCCTTATTTAGCATTTGCCAAAATAGAAATTGTAGTGTGCTACGGTAATACGGGATAAAGCCGGATGCACAGCCAGGAATTTGAACTTCGGGCGCAGTGCCGTTAGTCGGAGGGTGAGAGGAAACATTCAACTGATTAGGGCTTAGACTTAATTTATATTTAATTACAGGGGAATGCATGTGTAGCATGGTCAGATTGCTATTGCAACCAGCGTATTTTCTGCTTCAGGTAAGAAATAAAGTCAGGCGGCGTAAATTTTCTTAGCTAATTTTGCGCCCGTCAATTTTGAAGGCTCCACGCAGCACCATATTCACGGCTTCAGCATAAATTTTATGCTCTTCTACCAAGATACGTTGCGCTAAAGAATGGTCGTCATCGCCGGACAAAACGGGAACAACCGCTTGCTTGATGATTGCGCCGTGATCGAGTTCTTCATCTACAAAATGCACCGTGCAACCTGTAATTTTCACGCCATACTCGACTGCTTGTCTTTGTGCCTCCAAGCCTGGAAACGCGGGCAACAATGAGGGGTGAATATTTAAAATACGATTGGGAAATTCGCGGATGAACCAGGGCGAAAGCAAGCGCATATAACCCGCGAGGCAAACCAAATCTACGTCATATTTGCGAAGCTCTGCTGCCATTGCGCGGTCATGTTCTTCGCGCTTTTTGCCACGATGATCCAACACCGCCGTAGCGATACCGCGTTCCTGCGCTTTCGCTAAACCGCCCGCCTCCGCAGTATTGCTGATGACCACAGCAATTTCAGCCTCTGCAATGCGACCTTCGTTAATAGCATCAGCCAGCGCCAACATGTTCGAGCCGCGCCCGGAAATTAATACGCCAATTTTTTTCATTGCGTAGTTTCCTTTGCAGGAGAAGGCGCAGGGGTTTCAATAACTGAAGGTGCCAGAGACGGCGCAGCAGTTGGCACGATGGAGGCGGCTACACTTGGAGCCACCGAAGGCGCAGGCGGCGGAGCTACAACTTGTCCCGACAGACGATTCAAAACCGATTGAAATTCCTCCTCTGTCATCTTGAGATTTTTGTTGGGTTCACTCGGCGCACGCCATAAATCCAAAGGCGAAGACATATACATTTCGCCGCGCTGAAAATCATAAATCAATTTTGCGGGAAGTTCTTTACCGCCCGATTTGACCAGTAAATTCAAATGGACGGCGCGACCATTATCCAGCCATCTCTCTTCGACCATTTTGCTGACACTGACATTATTCAAGTCAAATGTAGCATCACTGGCAGCGCTGAACAGGCTGGAATCACTCCATAGATTCAATCGCATCCGATCACGAAAACGGTACTGGTCAACAGAATACCCCCAACTGGCTTGTGGGTTGCTGCGCTCACTCGCTGCAATATTTGATTTAAGAAAGAAATAGGAAAAACTCGCCGCGATCACCGCAGCCAAGGTGAAGAGCAGAATCAGATTGAAGAGCTTATTCATCAAGCCCTTCGTTTTTGTGCCTAACGATTTACTGTTGAGGCGTTGCAGCGAACCGACACTGAGCGAGCGACCGACTTCTTCAAGCTGTTTGTCGGTGAGACTGTTGATGGAGGTGAGCGCTTCACTCACAGGATTCGACTTACTGACGGGGTTTTCGGTCATAGTTCCTCAATGAAAAATAGTTTGGGAAAGATTTATCTCAGTATTATTGGAGTTTATTGGCATAGTTGCAAGCCATTGAAGGATGCATTTTTCACTGTAGGCTCCAAAGCTTATAATCTTATTTTTCTGGCAGCGCTTCTCCACCACTAATTTTGAAAACAAAGGCATGCTGACTCGGTGCTTGATCCGGTCCAAGGTCAGGCGTAGTGATCGTGAGCATGTCATCTTTGCGCGAAGTCTTGAGCGAACCCACTATGCCGAGCATTTCTACTTTGGCGTTCGCAGGCGCTTTGATATTGCGCAGGACGAGTTGTTTGCCAGGCCAACCAGCAGTGATGGCATACAGCGCATCGGCTTTTTTCGTGAAGAAAACCTGTTTGACTGCGATGCCGTTTTTGGGTTGCTGTCCAAGCTGATCCATCAATTTATACTTCACCATGAATTCGCCATATTGCTGATCGGGGCGTTTACCTTCGCTCCATTGCGATGAACGTCCTGCCGTGCGCGTACCGTAAATCGCTTCGCCGTTGACCTTCAACCAATCGCCAATTTCCAATAAGCGTTGTTCCATCAGCGGAGGAATCGTACCGTCACCATTCGGGCCAATGTCGAGCAATAAATTGCCACCGCGACTGACGAGATCAATTAAGGTGAAAATAAACTCGCGCCCTGTTTTGTAATCGTCTACGCGTTCGGCGCGATTGACACCATAGGAATACGCCATGCCGCGACTTTCTTCCCACGGATGCGAACCGTCTTTTAAGCCCGCCGCATACTCTGTCGTCCAATATCCGCCGTGTTTGTGGCGCGAATCTTTGCCCCAGCGATCATTCACTACGACCTCATCTTTGTTGGCAGTTTCGTTAAAAAGCCACGCCAGCAATTCTTCGCTGTGCCAATCTTTCGACGGCATATCCCATTCGCCATCACTGAAAATTATCGAGGGTTGATAGCGCGTCACAACATCTTTGAATTGCGGGGTCATGTGTTCCGTGACATAGCGCGCACGGTCGGTTTTCCAGAGCGGGTTGTACCATTCGTACAGCGAATAGTAGAAACCAAATTTCAGACCTTCGGCGCGTGTCGCGGTGGCGAGTTCGCCAAGCACATCACGTTTTGGCCCAATTTCTACGGCATTCCACGGACGCCCCCACGTGCGGCTGGCTTCGGTGCTCGGCCATAACGCAAAGCCTTCGTGATGCTTGGAGGTTAGCACGACATACTTGATGCCGCCGCGCTTGAAAATATTCGCCCACTGCTTCGCGTCGTAGAGTTCCGCTTTAAAGTTTGGCGCAAAATCCATGTACTCAAAGCCATAATTTTTCTGATGAAATTCGCGCCACTGGGCAAATTTTTTGTCAGTTCCTGAGATGCGATTCCAATACCATTCAGCGTATTCGCCGACCTGCCCATACGCGGGGACTGAATAAACGCCCCAGTGAATGAACACACCAAATTTGGCATCAAGAAACCATTCAGGAGTAGGACGAGCATCCAACGATTCCCATTTTGGTTCATAGCGTTTGGATTGTGGCGAGGCTATTGTTCGTTCAACGAAGCTAATGACGCTGACCGCAATTGCCAGCAAGTACGCGATTGATTTGTATTTGTTGCGCATCTTGTCCTCCTGAAATTCGACCTGTTTTTGTGCGGTACAGTACAGTGAGCGGTAGCGATCTGGTAACTTGGAGTTACATACAATCAGAGCATCAGCTCGCTATCGCTCACCGTACTGTACCAATCTTAAACTCACGCAAAACAAAGGTGAGATCGTTATATAAATAATCTTTTCCATAGCTCGCCGCGCCGCCTGTGATGATCAATTTTCCATTAACAACTTCGGCTGCGCCCCAACTGAGCGGACGCGGCAACAGCGGCCCCTGACGCCATTTTTTTGTGAGTGGTGAATAAATCAGCGTTTGATCTTCGCCTGCCGTATCTCGCCCGCCCATCATCCAGATTTCGCCGCGATAAGCTGTCATCTGACACGAACGCGGCTTGAATGAATCGTCCAATTCCCAGCGTTTAATTGTCGTATCAAAAATCACTAACCCACGATCACGCACCGCAACATAAAGTTTGCCATCAAGCGTAGCACCCGCCAGCGGCCCCATTCCGGTTGGTGCATCGGGTTCACCTCGCCAAACTTTTTCGCCTGCGCCGATACTTTCCATTCGTCCGGGTTGATCGTATTTATCTCGTTCATTGCCCATTACATAAAGCCGTCCACCTGCCGCTAAAGCTATCGGCATCGGACGCGCAATTGTATTTGGAATACCTGCGCTGACAGTCGAATTACGTGGATCAAAAAGTTGCACCGTAGTCACAGCATGACGTGTGCCATCGGTTTCAATCACATCACCGCCGATGATCCAGATTTTGTTGTCGAAGGCAGCGGTCGCGCAATAAATTCTTCCGCGTCCGAATTTTCCTGCAACACGCCATTGCCAATTTTTTGTATCAAGTTCCCACAATTCATCAAACGGATGCGAACGCGTCGGGAAGCCCCATTCCGCCGTCAATCCGCCTGCGACATAAAATTTATTGCTTAACACGGCGGCGGTCAGATCGTGATTGCTGGCAGGCATTCGCGCTACGATTTCCCATTGCTGCTGCGTCGCAACCGTCGTGGGAGCAAATGTCATTGTTTGCACTCCCTGCTGCGGTTTGCGCGGATCAAAGCGAAATGTTTTTGCGCCTTGCGAGAGCCATACAAAACCAATTTCATCCGCCCGAATTTCGCTCCATTTATCAGGCGAAGCGCCATTGATATTTGGTTCAATCCACACCGTAGCCGCCTGCGCAGGCAGCACTAACAATTTCCGTAAATTATTTTCAGCCGGCGTGAGCGTCCAGAAATTCGCGCACGTATCACGCACGGCGGGCAACGATCCGGCAGGCGGGGCAACAGGCGGTTTAGGCGTAGCGGGTTGCGCAGAAATCAGCGAACACATACAAAGCAGAAAAATTATTCGTAAGATGCGTTTCATAGAATTTGTTTTACCGCAAAGGGACAAAGAGGCAAAGGATCAAGGAATGAATCATGGTTCTGACACACTTTGTTTTCCCTTGACTCTTTGCCTCTTTGTCCCTTTGCGTTTCGTTATTTTAATTCCTTAGCCTTACCACGTGGCACCCAACTATAAGCTCGCCGCGAATTGCGCCAGAAAAATTTCTCGGCATTGGCCTGACCTTTTTCGCCAAAATATTCGACTACGATTTTATGTAAATTTTCGTAAGGCGCGACGAGATTGCTGACCGGCCAATTGCTGCCAAAGACCACACGATCAGCGCCGAACAGTTCCCACAACGCATCCAGATGCGGGCGATAAGCGGCGATGTCTTCGATGACGCGTCCATCAACACGGCGGCCTACATTGGAAACTTTCGCGTACACTTGGGGCAAGCGAGCGACTCCTGGTAACGCCGCTTTCATTGCACTGGAATCTTTATCCCAAACCGCAAACGGCAAATGATCAATCACGATGCGAAGCTTTGGCGCAAGCTTTGTGATGTATGTGATGTGCGGCAATAAGGTCGCACCGCCGATGACATCAAGTGTAATTTTTTGTTCGCCCAATCGTTGCAAATCACGCTCGAAAGCGGCTTGTCCCAAACCTTCTGCGATAAGTTTTTCGCCCACGCGCAAACCACGAAATAATGGATTCGCGCTGAAGCGTTTAAGCTGTGCGGCGAATTCCGGCACGCCTAATTTTAGGTTTCCAATGAAGCCGACAATGTCAGAATTTTCTTTCGCTAAATCAAGAATCCATTGATTGTCTTCGACCCACGGACTGGCTTCGACAACGACCGTGCCGACCACGTTCAGCGGCGCTGTCAACGCACGAAACTGCGCGGGGTAATGTGCTTGATACAACAGCTTTTCTTCAGGCTTCGGCCACGGCACTCCGTTTGGGCGTGTGGGGTCATAAAAATGAGTATGCGTATCAATCGCAGGAATTGGTTTGGCAGACTTATCTGAAACGAGCGCTGCACCTGTCAATATTGTGGACTGATGCAAAAACGCACGACGTGTGAGCGAACGTGAGTTGGTCATAATTTTAGGGTAAAGCAAAAACAAAGATCGCGGATTGCGAGGCGATAGCAACGTATTGTTTGCCGTTCACCGCATACGCTATCGGCGAAGCCACAATGCGTGCGCCGGTGTAGTAATGCCACAAATATTTGCCTGTCCGATGATCCAGCGCGATCAGGTTACCGTCGTTGGAAGAGGCAAAGACTACGCCGCCTGCTGTGCCTAATACACCGGTTGAAGACGCTCCGGTTTGCAGCGGGAAATCCCATTTGACCGCGCCCGTCAGCGCATCCAGCGCACGCACTAAACCGGGTGTTCCGTTCGCATCTATCTCTTGCCCTCCGCCTGTGAAGCCTTGTCCGGGAACGGGACTTTTGGTCACGCTCATATACGTCGCGCAGGCTTCGCGCACGGATACCAAAAAGAAATTCGTCACTGGATCATACGAAGGCGAACCCCAATTCGCTGCGCCTGCTGCGTCTGGGCAGACATAATTGCCTAGCGGCGTAGGCGTGGTATTCGGCAGCACAATCGGGCGACCTTTGGCATCAAGTCCATTCGCCCACGTTTGCTTGGCAAAGGCTTGTCCGTTTAGAAATTCGCCCGTCTCACGATCCAACACGTAATAAAAAGCATTGCGTTGTGCAGTCACTAACAGCTTCCGCTTTTTGCCTTTCACGACACCGTCAATCAGCATCGGAGTTTGATTGCCGTCCCAATCGTGCGTGTCGTGCGGCGTGAATTGAAACCACCATTTCATTTTCCCAGTTTCAGAATCAAGCGCAACGACGGAACACGAATACAAATTGTCTCCACCGCGCACTGAGCCGTCGTAATCCGGCCCCGGATTTCCTGTCGTCCAGAAAATCGTTTTGGTGTCGGAATCGTATGTGCCCGTCATCCACGTCGGCGCGCCGCCAAAATCTGCTGCGGTTTCCGGCTCCCAGGTTTTGCGATTCGGATCGCCTTTTTGCGGCGTAGTAAACGTGCGCCACAATTTCTTTCCCGTCGCTGCATCGAAGGCATCCACGTATCCAGTCAGCGCACATTCGCCCGCCGTGACGCCAAGAATAATCTTGCCATCAATCGCCAGCGGCGCGTGCGTATTGGAAAGCCCTTTGCGGTAATCGTCAGTCTCAACATCCCAAATCACGTTACCACTTTTGGCATCAAGTGCGACCAAATGCATATCCAGCGTAGCCAAATATAATCGGTCGCCCAGCACCGCCAAACCGCGGTTCGTCATCACCGTGCAGTGGCTGGCAACTTGCGGCAGTTTTCGAGAATATTTCCAGATTTGTTGTCCCGTGTGTGCATCCAGCGCCGTTACATTATTAAGCGGCCCTGTCACAAACATCATCCCATTCACCACAATCGGCGTAGTCTCGACAGTTGTCCCGCCGAGTTGTGCCGTCCACTGGCTCTTGAGGTTGGCTACATTTTGCGGAGTAATTTGCCTCAAGCCCGAATAATGTGTGCCACGCAAATCTCCCCAATAACTCAGCCAGTTCTGCGGTTCGGCGCTGGCATTGTTCAGTCGCGCAAACGTCACGTTGAAATCCACTGCGGGTTTCCAACTCACATCAGGCGCATAAACTTGTTCGGTTTTGAAGAGAAACGCGAGCACATCATCGCGCTCTTTTGCGTTTAATGTCGGATGTGCTTGTTCAGAAGATTTGAGTTTAATTTCACGTTTATTCAGGAAGTGCCATTTGCGCTGTTCGTCCATCAGATGCAGCGCGAAGGTATCTTCACTTTTTTTGACGCCGCGCACAG
Organism: Blastocatellia bacterium; assembly: GCA_043775925.1. Lineage (GTDB taxonomy): Bacteria > Acidobacteriota > Blastocatellia > RBC074 > RBC074 > JAFDVL01. The sequence goes on along the minus strand of JAYVRW010000170.1, from coordinate 2,793 downwards.
AAATGCCGGACGCAAGGGTTGCTTCGACAAACTTAATCGGCGATTGCATTCGTTTCATCGTTTCTAAACTGCGCTGGCGTGAGCGAACATCCGTTACATCAGCGCCGAGAATATCTCCGCGTCCACCGAACATGTGACACGTGCTGCATTTAGCTGAACCGAAAAACAACTTTCGTCCGGCTTCAATATTTCCTGTGATGTCTTCTAATCTGGCTTTGCCGGAAAGCGAGCGCAGGAACGCGACGACTTTGCGGGCATCGGCTTCGGACAAAGAAATCGCAGGCATTTGCGTGCCTGGAATCCCTTTCATCATATTGCGAATGATGTCTTCATCAGAGCCGCCGTGCTTCCATTGGCCGCTGGTCAAATCAGACCCACGCCCGCCTTTGGCATTGTCGCCGTGACAGGCGGAACAATTTTGGGCGAACAGGCGTGCCCCTTCATTGACGTTGTTGTCGGGGTGCTGCGTCAGCGCAAAGCTTGTACAAACAGCCAGCCAAAAAATAGAAAAACAAATTCGCTTCATACTGGATTAATTACTTTCGATTGTTGTGCGGTAGCGATATTTTGACCCAATAATGTCAGCGCCGAACGACGAATCATCGTAAATTTTTGATTGGATTTCATGAGAGATTATTTTGTCTTATCAGTTGCGCTGGCACAAGATCGCCACTACAAATGATTGAGGTCTTTATTTTTTAATGAAAGAAACACCGCTTTTTTAGCGACAATTCCACTCGACAGTGAGACAGCAAGAATTTCGTGGCTGAGATGAACCTGCGAAAATATAAGCCAGAAGTCCTATGAAATTTGGGCGAGTTCCGTTTCATAGAATAGTCCTGATGGGAGAGATGGATCACCAAACATTATCGTTTGACTTGTCTTTACAATTTGACAAATTGCATATATTTTGTCAAATTGTAAAAAGCAAAACATTTATGACTAAGCTCAAAAAGGTTACTGAAACAACAGACGACAAACAGGCGGCGCGGCGCAAAGTGATTGTGGATGCGGCGCTCGAATGCTTTCTGCAATATGGTTTTGCCAAAACTTCGCTGGACGATATTGCGAAGCGAGCAAAGCTCTCCCGTCCGTTGCTTTACCTGCTATTCAAAAATAAAGAAGAAGTTTTTGTCGAAACGCTGCGTTCACTGTATATGGCAGAAATTGACAGCGCGCGTCCGGTGGTAGATTTGCAATTGAGCAAAAAAGAAACGCTGGTACAACTCTACGAAGAATTACTTATCAAACCGTGGACGCGCATTCTCAATGCGCCGAGCGGCGTAGAATTTATTGAGCAATGTCATAAATTTTTTCCGCAGCTTGATGCGGAATATGAGAAAAAAGTTCTCAAATTGTTAATGCCAATTTTTGAAGATAAAGCGACGGCGGATGTTTTTATGCTCTGTATTGATGGTCTTTACGCCGATGATCCATCCCCGACAGTGCTACGGAAACGAATCCGCTTGCTGATCGAACGATTTGTTTGAGCAAAAAACTCAAAATAAGAAAAAGGAAAAACAATGCAAAAACGCAAACTTGGAAATAGTAATTTAGCAGTCTCAGCCATCGGACTGGGCTGTATGGGCATGAGCTTTAGTTATGGCCCGGCAAAAGACAAACAGGAAATGATCTCGCTTCTTCGCGGTGCTGTTGAGCGCGGCGTCACGTTCTTTGACACGGCTGAAGTCTATGGCCCATTCACAAATGAAGAACTCGTCGGCGAAGCCCTCGCGCCTGTCCGTGATCAAGTTGTTATCGCCACCAAATTTGGGTTCGATTTTTCGACCGACCCACGCGGCATCAACTCTCGCCCCGAACATATCAAACAGGCTGTTGAAGGCTCGCTCAAACGACTTCAGGTTGAAACAATTGACCTGCTTTACCAACATCGCGTAGACCCAAATGTGCCCATCGAAGACGTAGCCGGAACCGTCAAAGAATTAATTCAAGCGGGCAAAGTAAAACATTTTGGTTTGTCAGAAGCAGGCACACAAACCATTCGCCGCGCACACGCCGTTCAGCCCGTCACCGCGCTCCAAAGCGAATATTCATTGTGGTTTCGCAATCACGAGCAGGAAATCATTCCAACTATCGCAGAATTAGGCATTGGCTTTGTTCCTTACAGTCCATTAGGCAAAGGATTTCTAACTGGTAAGATGGATGAAACCACACAATTTGACAGCACAGATTTTCGCAACATCCTGCCACGGTTTACACCCGAAGCGCGTAAAGCCAATCAGGCAATGGTTGAATTGCTGGGCGAAATTGCGGCACAGAAAAACGCTACATCCGCGCAAATCGCACTGGCCTGGGTGCTGGCGCAAAAGCCATGGATTGTTCCGATTCCTGGCACGACAAAGCTGCATCGTTTGGAAGAAAACATTAGCGCAGCCAGCATCGAATTGACGCCCGCTGATGTTCGTGAAATTGAAAGCGCTGCTGCAAACATCACTGTAGAAGGCAATCGCTATCCACCACAAATTGAAGCAATGACGGGATTATAAAATTCTGTTGAATTTTATAATCCTCATTATTGAGAAAAAACGACAAAGATGAAGACAAAACTTATTTTGAGCATAGGCGCATCAGTCATCGCGCTTGGCTTGTTATGCGTATTCGGACGCACCTTTGCTATGCAAAAAAACGATCCACTTGTACGAATCGCTGAACTCGAAATTGATCCGGCGCAATTGGAAAATTACAAAACCATGCTAAAGGAAGAAATAGAGACTTCGATTCGCATCGAACCGGGCGTACTGACTTTGTACGCTGTCGCGGAAAAAGAGAACC
>JAYVRW010000169.1:0-5483 GCA_043775925.1 Blastocatellia bacterium | reverse complement strand
AGCTTACAAATTCGAATATACGAATCCCAACCTCGGCACTGGTTTTTACGAGGTCAAGTCAGTAACGCTGCCTAATGCTGAACAAAACAAGGCAAAAGCAAATTATACCTATAACCCAACAGTTGTTTATTATCCGAATGTTACGGAGATTCTTGAGCATCGGATTACGCAAAAAACACTTCAGTATCTCAATCAATACGACAACCCGTCAACTTACGATAACCCTAATAATTATATAACCAATACCTGGTCTTACGCCTGTGGCTGTTCTTTTGGCGGGGGAGTAAGTACAACGACATCTCCAGATGGAAGTGTTGCGACAGCCTGGGCGTATACCTCACTCACCAGTCAGAATTTACCACTCCCGCCATCATTACTCTGGAGAGCTGGGTTAATTTATAAAAGCGAGTCTGGCAGCACGGTAACGGAACGGCTCTGGCAGCCTAATACGCCCCAAGGTTATGCGGGCATAGGCATAAATCCGTATATCAAAACGGAATTTGTTTCCATTAAGGACGCTGCGGGTACGTTAGTTAAGACGGCGATCACGGATTACAATTATGACAAAAACGGAAATCTAACACAGAAGGCTGATTACGATTTTGTAGATTACGCAACCATTCCAAGAGATGCTTCAGGTCAACCAACAGGAGTTCCTGCTGGAGCTGTACCGAAAAAAGTTACAGTCAATTCGTACAGCAACTTTACCCCTGATGCTTCTGATATAACAACTGCTACGACGAATGCTTACAACAGACCCGGTTCGCCAGATCGTCGCAGTTCCGTTGCCTCCACTGAAGCGCGCTCAGGGTTCAGCTCCAGCACCGCATTGACGCGAACAGAATTCACCTACGACAATGCGCTGACTACCGGTAACATTACACTCGTCAGAGCCTGGGATTCAGTGAAACAAAGCACTATCCCCGCATCGTTAACTGCCGCAAATTCCACCAGTGTTCAGACGCAGTTTGATTCTTACGGGAATGTGACGATGGTAACGGATGCGCGGAATATTCAGACAAAGTTCGATTACGATGCAATTGTAGCGGGGAATCCAGCCACTGCGAATCTGTATCCCACCAAAATCAGGAAGGCTTATGGAACCGCAGTACAATTGAGCTCAAGCATTACCTATGACCTGCAATCAGGCTTAACGCTCACGACCACTGACGATGATAATTCAGTCACGAACAAAACAACGTACGACGATTTAGGGCGACCAACCTTATCGCAGGGAGCCTATTCATCGGTTACCAATACCGCGCAGCGGCAAACCTCATCGCAATATCTGGATGCCAGTCGTGCCGTCATTGTTCGTTCGGATTTAACGACAGTGGGCGATGGGAAAATTGTCACGATTCAGCATACCGATCAACTCGGCAGGATCAGACTGTCACGGGCACTCGAAAATCCGGCGACGCAAAGCGCGACAGACGAGACGGCGGGAATTAAAGTTCAAACCCGTTACGCCACCACCAGCACGAATACCTACACGGCAGTTTCCAAGCCGTATCGCGCCGACACTTCTACCGCCGCCAGCAGCGAATACACGATGGGCTGGGCGCGTGAAACCGCAGATCGTAGCGGCAGAGCTGTTGAATCACAAACCTTTGATGGTTCAGGATTGCCAGCACCCTGGGGGGCAAGTACAAACTCCATGGGCGTTTCAACCATTGCCTATGATGCTAATTACACGACGACGACCGATCCGGCGGGGAAAATCAAACGAACCCGAACCAACGGATTGGGGCAACTGGATCGGACAGATGAACCGAATAGTTCCAATAGCTTGGGAACAATTGCCAGTCCGGCACAGTCTACTTCTTATAGCTATGATGCCTTGGGTCGAATGACTTTGGTTACGCAAGGCGTGCAGACCCGCACCTTCACATACAGCAGCCTTTCGCGCTTGATCTCTCAGACGAATCCTGAGAAGAACGGCGCAGATACTTTTGAATATGACGATGGTGGGCATATTACGAAACATACCGATGCGCAGAATTGGTTCACGACCTTTGTGTATGATGAACTCGGTCGCGTCAAAACCGCAGACTATTCGAATACGGCTGCGAGTCCCGACATCAAGAAATTCTATGACAATCCAACGGCTGGAAAATATGGCAAAGGACGGTATTGGTACGACTATACCGGAGGCGATGCAACAACCGGGCAAACAGTCGAATACTCTTCCGTAGATGGTTATGACATCCTGGGCAGACCATTATCCGCGACACAAAAATTCAAAACCAGCGGAACCTGGAGCAGCCCTTTCACGACAGCAAACCTGTATGATTTATCAGGGAATGTCAAAGAAAAAACGCTGCCTTCGCTGCACAAAATTACCTATAGTTTTGATGCCATCGGTCGGCTCAGCCAGATGGTCGGCAATCTTGATGGAGTGCAACGCACTTACTCAACAGGGATCACTTATAATGCTGCGGGGAAAATGATCCGTGAGCAGTTTGGAACGCAGACACCGCTATATCACAATCGTCATTACAACAATCTGGGTCAACTCTATGATGTCCGGCTTGGCACGAATGGCGGCGATGAATGGACGTGGAATCGTGGCGCACTGCGCATTTATTATGGCGCAAACTCTGCGGTCGGAAACGGGGGAACTCTCAATAATGGAAACGTCTATCGTGAAGACCATTTTATTCCGCTGAATGATGCTGTGACTTCATGGTTCATGCCTGTCGAATGGTATGGCTATGATGAATTGAATCGCGTAACAGGTATCTGGGAACAGACCTACGCCAGCACGGGAGCCAATAATTACGCGACTCTTAACCAGACCTATTCGTATGATCGGTATGGGAATCGAACGGTCAGCGGAACTGCGGGTGGCGTTACGAGTCCCTCCTTTCAATATGTCGCCGCGTCAAATCGCCAGAAAGCACCAACCGATAGCACCACCGATGCTGCCACGGATAAAATGCGCTATGACGCCGTTGGAAATTTAATCAAAGATACGCACACACAGACCACCAGCTCAGGGCTGAAAACCTACGACATCAACAATCAAATGCTGACGGCAGTGAGCGCAAACGGAACGCTCAATTCCTATGCATATGACGCTGCCGGGCATCGAGTGCGACGTTCTACCAACAACGGAGGCAGTAACTGGTGGCAGGTCTACGGGATTGGCGGCGAACTGGTCGCTGAATATGCCTCAGGCTCCGCGACTAATTCACCAAACAAAGAATATGGGTATCGCTTAGGTGAGCTTTTAGTGGTCGGTGATGTCGGAGCGGGTTGTGTCACTCGTTGGATGGTGACAGATCAAGTAAATACACCACGCATTCTGTCAGATTCCACGGGAAGTTTAGCCGGAATCAGTCGCCATGATTACCTTCCGTTTGGCGAAGAATTAACGGCGGGTTATGGCGGACGCACGACAGCTCAGGGCTTCACGGGCGATTGCGTCCGCGATAGATTTGCCAATTACGAACGTGATACTGAGACTGGTTTGGATTTTGCGGAGGCGCGGTATCACGGCTCTAACTATGGGCGATTTACCTCGGTGGATCCTGCCATGGGCAGTGCGCACAAGTCCATACCACAATCCTGGAATCGTTATACCTATGTCATGAATCAGCCTCTATCTTTAGTTGATCCAACTGGAGAATATTGGGTGGCCCTTGTTTCTAGCGGTGGTGACTTTCATCGCGTTCCTGATTCAAAAGCGCAAGCATCGCCCTTAGACAAAAGATACTGGCTAACACAAGGATATGAAACTTATGACGACGGTTCTGAGATGTGGACTGGAGGTGGAGGAAGAAATGGAGGGGAGGAGTTCAATTACTCCTATGTAAGGTTAGGTGCTGATGGTAGGCTTCATTTTGCCTCTAAACCTATCGGCAAGGGAGAGAAAATGGCTGCCGCTGCTGCTGCTGCTGCAATTGTTTTGCCGCTAGCTCTTGTTATTACCCCCGCCGTTATTCCTGAAGTGGCATTAGGAACCGCAGCAACTACTGGTATGGGTGCGGCAGGCACTGGTGAGACACTGGCTGCGGTAGCTGTAGGGGCGGGTATAACAGGAGTATCGATAGGAATCTTGACTCATGGGTCTCACGATGATGTACCTGATGACTCAGTTGTAGTACGGGGAGGTGCCACGAATGAACCACCACCAGGAGATTTTTCGGGGGCTTTCGGCCCGACCATAGCTGATGCTGGAAAAGGAGTTCCGCATGGAAAACTTAGTTACACTACTGCCGGGGTAATTCGTGAAGGTGGAGGAACTGTAGTTTATGCACCAGAACCCGCCTACAGAGGTGATGGAAGTACTTACCCAGATGGTCCGATGAACTATAGGCATGTTAATATTACTTTAGGTGGTAGTAACCCCTTTGTCGGACCAATTGAGAATCCAAATCCGAAGGAGCAGAGAATTCCTACTAAACCTAAATAATTGGAAAATTTGTTATGGCTGAAAGATTGATTTTTTATAGTGGTTATTATGATGGACCATTGGGCTTTGTTGTGTCACACGAAGGAATCCAATACATTTTCTTGCGCGGACATTTTGATGAAGCTCTAGATGATTTCCCTAATATATATGAGGTCTATACCTTACCAGAAGTCTCGGAAGAAGATATTGGGAGGGTCTGGAAGGATTTACTTGCTAAGAATAAAGTTTATTTTGGGAGCATCCATCTTCACAAGGTAATTTTTGACCCAACAAAAAGGAAGTTCATTGACACGGAAACTTTTTCGATGATTTCGAGAGGAGTATCAGAAAGTTGAAGAGGAAGCTCCTCCCAGATTATCAGCTTCGTGAATTGATTCCCAAAGACAAATTTGATCTTGAACGTGTGAGTACACTGGCTAGCTTAGGCTATCCTGAGATTGCTCCCATATTACCTGAGCTTTTGGAATGGATGCAGGACGGTAATTGGCCAGTATCTCAGGCTCTTTCGCCATTCTTAGCTTCTATTGGCAAGCCGCTTGCGCAGCAGATACGACATATTCTACAAACTCAAGATCACATATGGAAATATTGGGTACTAAGGCGTATTGTAGCTCAATCGCTTGATCTCGCCACAGCTCTTTATTCTGATCTCGTCAAAATCACGGAGGAAGAATCCAACCCATTAGACGAAGATGCGCGAGAAGTTAAAGAAGCAGCCAAAGAAATTTTACACCACATGGGGTGCTGAGGGCGCGAACAATAACGGCAATGTGTTACGCGCTTATCATTGGATTCCCGGAGCCGGACTGTATTACGACGATTACGAATATGATAATTTGAATCGTTTGAAGAAAGTCACTGAAAGCGGCAACGCGTCATTTGTGCAGGCGTTTGATTACGATCAATGGGGCAACCGAACGATCAATCAGACCCTGACGACGACTTCTGCGGACATCAATAAAAAATCTTTTTCGGTCAACACTGCCAATAACCGTTTAGGTGTGCCTTCCGGTTCAAGCGCGGTGATGACTTATGACAGTGTAGGAAATCTTACCGCTGACAACTA
>JAYVRW010000168.1:0-20837 GCA_043775925.1 Blastocatellia bacterium | reverse complement strand
CGATCAGCGCGTTGATGTCACGAATCTTCGTGCTGACGAATAGTTGCTCAGTGCCATACTTCAGGAAATGTTTGCCTGACAATTGCGAGAGCGAGGCTTTGAAATCATAGGCGCGCGGCGTTTGAAATTGCGGCGTGGAGGTGTGACGCCCGAACGCGGAATAGCTTTGAATAATGAGTTTGGGCAAACCGCCGATAATGTCGGGCGCATTCGGCACGTTCTTCAATCCGACTTCCTCCGCGCCGTTTTTGCCGAAGTTGGGCGGCGACACAAAATAATCGCCGCGCGAATGACCAAAGCGAAAATCCGAAGTCATCCGCGTATTGATTGTCCAATTTATGCCGACCGCCAGCCCGTGCGAACGATTGTCGCCGGAACCGAACGCGTCGTTGAATGAACCTTCCGCCAAACCGGGCATCGGCGCGGGGCGAAACAAATTGGAATCCACGAGGCTGTAGCGTCCGAACAGATTCAGCGCACTGCTGAAGTTGTGATCTACGCGCACGTCGAATTGATCCTGACGCGTGCGTGTGACGGGCGCGGCGACGTAGTTGTTGCTCGTTCCCGAAAGATTCGGATCAGGAAACAGCGCGACGATTTTCGCGCCGACCGGATCAAAGCGAGTTGCCGGAATTGTGTTGTTGGCAAACGGCGCGCGGGCGTTAAATGGGTCAACGACCACTGAAGAAAAGATGCCGCGCTTTTCGTTTGCCGTTGGCACGGTCGAAAATCGCACCGTGCCTTCGCGTTCGCGCAAGCCTTCGTAATCGCCGAAGATGAACGTGCGTTTTTTGATGATCGGCCCCCCAATGGCTACGCCGAATTGATTTCGTTGGCGCACGGGCTTTTGTTGCCCTGCGAGGTTGGAGAAAAAGTTATTGGCATCCAATGAGCGGTTGCGCAGAAATTCATACACGCTGCCGCGCATTTGATTCGTACCAGATTTGATCGTCGCGTTGATGACTGCCCCGGCGGAGCGTCCGAATTCGGCGGAATAGGCGTTGGTCTGAATCTTGAATTCCTGCAAGGCTTCGATGGACGGTTGCACGACCTGCACGTTATCGCCGCGAAAGCTGTTCGAGTACGAAACATTGTCCACGCCGTCGAGCATGAACACATTCATAAACACGCGATTGCCATTGACGTTGAGCGCGCCCTTGAACCCAATCGAAGCGAGGCGCGGCGTCCCTGCCAACACGCCGGGCGAGAGCAACGCCAGTTGGTTGTAATCGCGTCCGTTCAGCGGTAGGTCTACAATTTTCTTCTGGTCAATGACGGCCCCGCGCGAGGACGTTTCGGTTTCAAGCAACGATGTGCTGCCGCTGATTTCAACGACTTCGTTGATGCTGCCTGCCTGCAATGCGAAATCCAAACGCACGACCTGATTGACTTGCAACACCAGGCCGCTACGCACAGTTTTCGTAAAGCCAGTCTTTTCGACGGTGAAGGTGTATACGCCCGGTCGCAAATTCGGCACGGTGTACATGCCCTGATCGCTGCTGACGCTCTTGCTGCTAATGCCCGTCTCAATGTTGGTAATGGTGATCGCTGCCTGCGGAATCGTCGCCCCAGAAGCATCTTTGATTTCGCCGGTGATAGTCGCGGTTTCCTGCTGTGCCTGTACCAGCGTTGTGCCAAGCAGGAGCAGGATGGCGACGCTAAGGAATAGATAGGTACGCATATTTTTCCTCCAATTGGGTGCCAGTTTTCCCGTCAACTGTCGGGAAAATCTGGCAGTAGTTAAGAACTCAATCTGCCTCCAACTCCGAAGCGAATGGCTGCGAAAAAGCGCGCAGAGAACGACCGGGCGGAGCTTGGCGCAACGATCTCACGCAGCCTTCTCGCTCTGGAACAAGATTTGCAAAAGAATCTTGCGTAGTACCAGCAATTCAGTTTTTTTAATTTACAATGTGTGCAACAGCACTGCCATTGCACACATCAGTGTTCGTCAAACAGCAATTCCGGCGCGTGCCATAAAACGTTTCGCTTGAGATCTGCATTTCATGATGAAGATTCAGGCTCGGTGTTTGTGGCTGCCGACTGATGCCGTTCTGACTATTCGATTTTTTCTGATGACCGACAGTGCTGACTTTACCGGAAAGCCTGATTCGTGTCCTTACGAAAAGCTGGGGAAAAGCTTACGAGGGGTTATGAATAAGCAAAATGGACACTTATACGAATTCGGAGATTTTCAATTAGACCCGATGCAACGCATTTTATTCCATCACGGCGAACGGGTGCGGCTTGAACCAAAGGCGATTGAGACATTGCTGGCGCTGCTGGAACAACCCGGTCAAGTCATGCGCAAAGAAGATTTGATGGAGCGCATCTGGCCCGATACCTTTGTCGAAGAGATCAGCTTAACCAAAAACATTTCGCTGCTGCGTAAGACACTGCGCAATGGCAACGGAGCGGGCAAATTTATCGAAACCATTCCGACTGTCGGCTACCGCTTTGTCGCGGAAGTTCAACAAGCGACGAATGGAAACGGGCAGGCAACGAAAATCGCCGCGCCTGAACCAACGACGCTGCCGGAGCCGAAAGCCGCAGCAGCAGAAATCATTGAGCGCGTAGAACCAGCGGCAGAAGTTTTAATTCTAGCCCCTGTGCCGACCAAAAAACGTTGGCTGTGGCTCGTCGGAATTGCCGTGCTGCTGAGTTGTACAGCAGGCGCACTTTATTTTCGAGATAAGCGAGCATCGCAAGCACAACAAAAATCTATCGCGGTGATGCCGTTCAAAAATTTGAGCGGTGATGTCGAGCAGGAATATTTTACCGACGGTCTGACCGAACACCTGATTCAAGATTTATCGCGCCTCAAGGATTTCAAAGTGATCGCCCGCGATTCTGTGTTTCGCTTCAAAGGGAAGCCGATTGATTGGCGCGAAGCGGGTCAACAATTGAACGTCGCCGCCATTCTGGAAGGCAGCATCAGGCGCAACGATGATCGGCTACAAATCAACGTCACATTGCGGAGTACGGAAGATGGTCATGTGATTTGGACAAGCGAACGCGACAAACCACTGGCCGATATAATAGCTATTGAGAAGGAGATTGGCTGTAGCGTAACGGCTAATCTGCAAGTCGTTTTGTGCAATGACGAAAGCTCTCGCATCGAAACCAACAACATCGAAGCGTATCTGACTTATCTAAAAGGACTCTATCAATTCAATTTGCGAACAGGCGAATCGCTGAAAAAAGCGATCAACTATTTTGAGGAAGCAGTCGCGCTTGATCCTAACTTTGCCGAAGGCTGGGCGGCTGTTGCAGATGCCTATTATATCGGCAAATGGTATATACCTTTGTCACATGATGCTGTGACATCAAAAGGTAGTGCCGCAGCGCGCGAAGCGTGGGCGTTGGATCAGAAGTCGGCGCATGCCTGCTTGATGATGGCAATCTATTTAAGTGATAGCGGGCAACGAGATAAAGCCGAGGCTTTCGATGTGCAGGTTTTGCTGCTCAATCCAAATTATGCGTATTTTTCGCAATCGCACGGACTTTATTTGTCCTTAATTGGACACTATGACGAAGGCATTAACCTGCTGAAAAAGGCACAGCAACTTGACCCGCTTTCGCTCGTCGTCAATACCGATGTAGGCTATGCGTATTACATCGCGCACCGCTACGATGAGGCCATCGCTGCTTATCGTAAGGCACTGGCAATGGATCAAAAATTTTCGCTTGCCCATCTATTGCTGGGGCTGGCGCTCACCCAAACAGACCAGCACGACGAAGCGATTACCGAAGTGCAACGCGCCACAGATCGCGGTAGCGAATATCTGGCGGCGCTCGGCAATGTGTATGCGCGCGCAGGCAAACAGGCGCAAGCTAAGGCCGTGCTGAAGGAGTTGCAGCAATTAGCCCGGCAAGGATATGTGCCGCCGTATCAGATCGCCTGGGTTTATTGTGGCCTCGGCGATACAGAAAAAGCATTGCCGTTGATGCAACAAAGTGTTGAGAAAAATGTCGGCGTGATTGATTTCAAACATCATCCGGTTTATGAGCCGTTGCTGACTGACCCGCGCTATCAGGAGTTGCTTTTGAAGGTAAAATTTCCCTGGTAAAATCTCACCCCATCTTCGTCGTCAAAATCAGCTTGTCGCATTTATGTAGTGCGATGGCTCGACATCGCTTTGGCGTTCAGAGAAGAAACGGCATACCGCACAACGAACAGAAAGCGGCGTCAAGCCTGCCGCACTCCACAGGCTGTCGCCCACGCTGTCTTTTGTAATAACTCTGCCTGCGCTGATGTCAAATCTTTCAGCGTACAAGGAATACCAACAGGATTTTCAGCAAACAAAACTGCGAAGAAAACACACGCGGCGAGATATGAACCCGCAGGCGAAGGATGGCTTTGATCTTTATCGTGCAGAATTGGTTGTTTGTGACTACTCAAAAAATTCTGCCAGGCAACTCCAACCGGAACAACCCTCGCACCGAGTTCTGCGCCAATAGTCGTGTAAGCCTCCGTGAGCGCCGCCTGTGTTTCCGGCGCATTCTGGCGCGCCCACGTCAGGTACAACGCGGTCTTCGCACCGGAAGCTTTGATGACTTCATCAAACAATCGGACGTTCTCGTGCATGCGTTTTGGGTTCTTAACTGGCAGTGTGCTTTGTTCCTGCAACACTACATAATCGTACTGTGTTTGCTGGATCATCTGTTGTGCTTCGCCCTTATTCCAATGCATGCGCAGCGACGCGCCACCAGCGGAAATCAGTTGATGCTGCAATTTTTTGCCACGCGCTTCCGCCATTTGCTCAATCAGAACCGGAACATTATTTCGCGCTGTGAAGCTGTTACCGATGAATAAAACTTTGAGCGGATGTGTTGCCATATTTAACGCGAGTTCGAGATAGTTTTTCCATTAGCCCAGCCCGGCTGGGTCAGAATACGAAATAGTTTTTTAGTCCGGTTTACCGGGCTTACAAATGGCTTGAGCTAAAGCAACTGAAAGCCCGATCATGTTCTTTGAAAATTAAACGCCGTCATCACGACGGTTGTCTTTCCAGCCCGGCGGGCTGTTTGAGCGTAGGCAGGTCGTTGACGGCCTGTTACCGAGTGGCGACATCATCGCGTCCCGCCGGGACGCGGAAATGGCGGGACGCGCAGGCAGGCCGTCAACGACCTGCCTACCTTCAGGCGACCCACCGGGTCAAAATCAGGCCGATGACGGCAGTTATTCTTCAAAGAACATAATTGGACTGGGCAAAATCTCCCAGCCGTAAACGGGCTGGGTTAATAGAAAAGTAATTCAGATTACGCCGATTTTCCAAATCGTTGCGCCGAACGGATTCGTGCTTTGGCGGATTCTTCTTCACGATTGCGCGGTGGAGCATTCGTCTCAAGCGCATTCATCAGCTTTCTGGAAACGGCGGCGACTTCCTCAACAGCAGCCAGAAATACGGCTTCGTTCGTTTTTGATGGCTTGTTAAAGCCGCTTACTTTGCGGACAAATTGTAGCGATGCCGCACGAATTTCTTCGTCCGTCACCAGCGGTTCAAAGTTGAAAAGAGGTTTGATATTTCTACACATAAAAATCCGTTCACAGAAAAAAATTTCGAGCGTGGGCGTAAGTCAAAAAAGCCTGCCCCGTTGGCGTCGCGTACAAAATCTTCCAGGCATAATAAATCCCGAACAGGACACTGCCAACACCAGCAACAATTTGAATAGGTAAATGCACACGTTCAAAACGGCTGGCAGTGACGACGAATGGCAGGCTGACCAATGCGCTCATCAATAACATTCCGCCGATTGAGCCGACACCGAAAATCAGCAAATACGCAAATTCGAGCAGGGGTGATCCGCCACGCATAATCTCTGTCAAGACCAATAACGTCAGCGCGGCTGATCCCGCTAAACCGTGAATCATTCCGACAACCAGCGGACGCCAACCAATTTGTGTCAGGTGTGGTTGATTGTGCGGCGTACGTTCGGGATCAATTTTATGCGCCTCATTTTTTTCGTGAAAATGTAAATGTGAATGCGCGTGCTCATCGTGTATATGTGAATGAACATGCACGGTTTTGCGCTTGCGTAGGAGCAAATACAGCACACGACTTCCTAGAAAAATTATCATGATGGCAACTACGAATTCCAGCATCGTAGCGACGCGCGCAGGAATTGAGACGCGCAGAAAAATCACCAATATCCCTGCGAGCAGCAACGAAGTCGTATGACCTACGCCCCACAGCGCACCGACCAGAACCGAACGCCACACGGAGCGATGCTCGCTGACAATAGTCGTCACCGCCATCAAATGATCGGCTTCGGTGGCATGCTTCAGTCCCAGCAAAAAACCTAATCCCAGAGCAAGCGATAATGTTTCCGGCAAAATGACCTCCTGATGAATCGCAGGCCACAAAAGGTGGAAAGCCACCGCCGGCATCTACGATTATTGTCAGAACTTCTTCCAGCAATGACCGCCATCGAATGCCGTAGTGGCTTGGCAGAATAAAGACAAATAAATTGTTTCGTTATTTATGCGAATGAAATTGACACAAATAAGCCAACGAATTGGAGCTTACCAGATGGCTTTTTTCTTATCAATTCGCCTGCTTCAGAAATCGTTCAATCCGTCGTGAGCCGAATTCTATATGGTAATTGCGAAAACCGAAGATCAGTGACATATTTTAAGGCAATTCACCTACTGGAGAAATAACATGAAATTCTTAACATTGGCTTTATTTAGTTTTTTGCTTTTACAAATAAAGCCTGTGACTTTGCCTCCAGCCGCAACGACCAGCAACTTGCCTGAGAAATTAACTACCGCAGAATTTAAGCGTCTGATGACAGACTTCTCAGAATCAGGCGGAGATTTTCTTTCGGACAATTTAATCTCGAATGAAACCGCGTATTTGCCAGTGCTGAATAAGCTTCAGGAATTGAACGCAAGCGGTGGCGCGTACATCGGCGTTGGGCCGGAACAGAACTTCAGCTACATTGCAAAAATTCGCCCGCGCATCGCCTTTATCGTAGACATTCGGCACATGGCCGTCACGCAACACCTGATGTACAAAGCGATTTTTCAACTCGCTATAGATCGTGCGCAATTTCTCTCGCGTTTGTTAAGTCGCCCGTTAGCGCAGGAAAAACCGTTGACGGCAAATGCTTCGATGGCGGAGCTATTGAAATATTTCAGCGCGGCAAAACCTGATGACAAAGCCTTCGCCGCCAATTTTGACGCGATTCGTCAGACCATTGAAAAAGATTTTCAGATCAAGCTGGCGGAATTAGATGTAAAGGAATTGGACTACCTGCTGAAAAGTTTTAAGGTGGACGGATTAGACATCGCGTTTCGTTTGGGAGGCGGTTGGAGCAGCTTCCCTTCGCTGAAAGAAATTCTTGTGCAATCTGATTCGACGGGAAAATCGAATCACTTTCTGGCGAACGCAGATGATTACAATTACCTGCGCGAAATGCACCTGAAAAATCTCATCATCCCGATCAACGGGGATTTCGCCGGTAAAAAAGCTTTGGCTTCGATTGGTGATTATTTGCGTAAAGATAATGTCACGGTCACCGCCTTCTATTTATCCAACGTTGAGCAATACCTGTTCGGAGACGGTTTGTTCGCAGACTTCGCCGCCAACGTTAAGAAGCTTCCCATCAATGAACAAAGCCTTTTCATCCGCTCCATCTGGGATCGCTACGATCATCCAGCGCACGTGCCCGGGCATTTGTTTACAATGATCTTGCAGCGCATGCCTGTGTTCGTGAAAGATTTTGAGGCGAACCGCTACCGTTATTATTATCAGCTTTTGGAAACGAATTATATTGCGCCGGGCAAGTAACTTACTCACTATCTTCAGTAAGTAAGGTACCTGCTCCACGTGCGACTGTACCAATTGTTTCTGAAATAATTCGCCGCACCTCTCCGTCTTCCGAAACATTGAAATCCTGATCGCCTACTGACTTTCTTACACGATCTGCATGAATGCAAAATGTCTCACTCGAAACATCTGAGGACGAAAAACGATAGCCGTTTACCACTTGATTCTCTTGATACTTCTTCGGTAATAAGCCTGCTTCCACTAACTCATTCAAGTTTGCAAATCTTTTTTTAGCCAAATAGAAACCTGCTTCATTACGATGGATTTGTTGTAAGAATTGAATGGCAGCCGCTTCGGTACGTACCCAGCCAGCAGCAGTTAAAATCGTAACGAGTTTCACGAACAGTATTGAAGCACAAATGAAAACAAGTCCGCAGATAAAAAGATGGTGCTTTAGCTGGGAAACAGACATCGCACGGAGAACTCTCCGTAAAATTAAATTTCCTATCACGAGCGCACAAGAAAATATTAGTGCCAGAAAAAAAATAATTCCCGCTGCCAAAGGCGGTAATCCGTTGTCTTCGTAAACAACAAAAACACCGAAAAGATAAAAAACCACCCAAA
This sequence comes from Blastocatellia bacterium, assembly GCA_043775925.1. Taxonomy (GTDB): domain Bacteria; phylum Acidobacteriota; class Blastocatellia; order RBC074; family RBC074; genus JAFDVL01. The sequence goes on along the minus strand of JAYVRW010000168.1, from coordinate 12,441 downwards.
GAGAAATTATGACAACGATGATTTTTATTATGCGCATAGGATTTTGTGAGGTTAAATGCTTCTTATGAAATCACGCCATCGGTTAATAATTGTTCCCGTAAGATTTTCACACTATTCGAAGTACCCTGGTTGCTCTCCGTACCGATCCTCACCCTAAGAAATCCAACGCGCCAGCGATTACAGGAAGTATGCGCGCGTCCACGCTCAGAGCACCTGCTTCAGCGTGCCGCCCAAGACAAGCACGCTGAAGCAGGTGCTCATAACTTCATGCCTCATAAAATGAATATTCCTTATTTTCGGATTCCGTCAAATTGTGAGAGAACCTTCAAATCAATTCGCTGTGGTGATTGATTAAGAACGGTCAGTCTGCTTGAGTAATTTTGAAATACCTCTTCTCGTCAAATAGGTGATTGCTCACCTAACTCGATTCATAATCGTAGTCATACTACCACTAAGAATTCGTTGCATACGTTCTTCCTTTGACAAATTAAACTTATCAGAGATCGTTATATCCAGTCCAAGTGGCTGATTATTTTTGCTCAAAGTTTTTCCGATAACGCCCTAACGCCGTCAAGGGAAACTGATTTCGGTACTGCTGATAGTTGAGATAAAAATGACTGGTGGAACTTAGCCAAAGATGCGTTTGAAATCTACTTTGATGCCTTCGCTCTCGACAACTTGATTCGTTAGTTTTTCTTCACTTTGGCGCGTCGTGACAAAGATCGTATTCGTAAATGGTTCAATCGTCCATACAGCTTTGACGCCGTGTGAGATCAACAAATCAGCTTTTATCAGTAAATCCTGAATGTTCTGGCTGGCGGAAATGACTTCAATGGCTAAGATCGGCGGTTCGGGAAATTTTGTAATATCACGTCGAAAGTTGGGTTTAATTTTCGCTTTTGGATAGACGCAAATATCAGGCGTCAAGCCTTTATCAATATCCAGTGTCAGCTCAGGCAAAGGCTCAATTTCAGGGTTTTCCAGAAGCTGGCGGATAATCTGCAAACAAATGTAGCTGTGATTTAATGACGGCATTTCTTGTTCCTCAACACCAATTTCTGTTTCTACTTCTGCAATCATATTTTTACCTCATTGCGCCGATTATGCTTTGGCTGTTTGCCTATTGTATCGCCCTAACGCCGTCAACGGAAACTGATTTCGGTACTGATGATAGTTGATATAAAAATGTCCGGGAAAACCTGTCCCCGTAAATTCAGCTTCGGACCAACTGCCATCCGCGTCAAGCGTATTCAGCAAATATTCAATGCCGCGCGGCACTGCATCCGATTCGTAATCGCCTGCCGCCATCAATCCGAGTAACGCCCACGCCGTTTGCGAAGCGGTACTTGCACCTTTGCCGCGCAGTTCCGGTTTCTTATACGATTCGCACATTTCGCCCCAGCCACCGTCGGCATTTTGTACGGAGCGCAGCCACTGCGCCGCGCGTTTCGCTTCATCGCGTTTCATATCAAATCCGATGCACTGCCAGCCGACCAAAACAAGATAAGTTCCGTACACATAATTCACGCCCCAGCGCCCCCAATATGCGCCGTCGCTTTCCTGTAAATCCTGCAAAAATTTTAGCGCGTGATTTAGTTGCGCATCACTAAAAAGCTTTTCGCCCCAGGCTGCTTGGATGTGGCCTAACGCTTCCAGCACGCGGCTCGACACGTCTGCCGTAGGCGGATCAATCATCGCTTTCAAATCGCCGTAGGGCATCTGATTCCACAAAGCGTTCGTGTTATCAAGGTCGAATGCAGCCCAACCGCCAGATTTGCATTGCATGGACATCACCCATTCCATCGCCGCTTTGATGGCTTCACGCTGATATTTTTCATCATCCAATTTGAGCGGGAGCAAAGCGAGAACGACAGCGGCGGTGTCGTCTACGTCGGGGTAATAATCGTTGTGGAATTCAAACGCCCAGCCCGCCGGTTGACCCGTGCGGTTGTACACAGCCCAATCGCCGTATTTAAAAATCTGTTTGCTCAGCAACCATTCGCCTGCGGCTTTTAATTTCGGATGCGAAGGCGAAAGCCCTGAATCCAGCAACGCGCTGACCGCGAGCGCCGTATCCCACGTCGGCGAAACACACGGTTGCGTGCGGTAATACATCGCTTCGCCATCGGCATAAGAACCTTCAGCAATGCCGAACCGATCAATCGCTTCAAGACCGCGTTTGACGTATGGATGATCGTTGGAATAACCGAGCGTATGAAACATGAGCAATGAATTCAGCATCGCGGGAATGATGCCGGCCCAATCGCCCGGATGATCCTGGCGTTCAATCACCCAACGAAGCGCCGCATCAATTCCCTTTTCGCGCCACGGTACAAGACCGATTTTGTCCGCGATTTTTAAGACTTTATCCGCGAGCAAAAAACACGAACCGACAAACGTCTTGTCAATATTTTTGAGTTTGTAATCGGCTTTGGCTTGTGAGCCTTCGACATATAATTCATCTACGTTGACGCCGCGCTCATACATAGGTTTCTTATCAATCACAACCAATAACGGAACTGTCGAAGAGCGCGCCCAGCTTGCCATTGAGTACACATTGAACGGAAACCACTTCGGCAAAAACATAAACCAGGGCGGCAACGTAGGAATTCCTTCCCACGGAAATGCGCCGAACAATGCCAGATGCAATTTCGTGAACACACGCGTTTTCGAGACGCCGCCACGCGCTAAGATAAATTCGCACGCCTTCTGCATGCGCTCATCATCAGGATTCACGCCCGACAATTTGAGCGCAAAATACGCTTCGACTGAAGTACTGATTTCGCCGCCATCGCCGTAAGACAATTCCCATCCGCCGTGCTCGCGTTGTTCGCGCAACAGGTAACGCGCTGCTTGTTGGATGTTTACTTCGCGCTCAGTCCCAAGAATTTTGTGGAGCATCACAAATTCCGCCGTAAGCGTGACATTGGCTTCGAGTTCTGCCCACCAATAACCTTCGAGTTCCTGCTGCTCAAGGAGGTATTCCTGTGCGCGATGTATCGCATCGGCAAGGCGTGTTTCTGTGATTTTATTGGTTTGAAGAGAAATCATTGCTTGATAATTTTTTGCTTGAATTGGCAAGATTATCAGAGGTTGTGAATGAGTGATAGAGACACCTGCACGCTGTAGCACAACCAGCCATGGTTGTGACAGCGTTTGTGGAACAAACGCTAATCTCCCTCACAATCACAACACTGCATAAAATTGTAATTTCCTGAATTGAAAAAAATGTGTGAGTAATAATCAGTACTGCAATGATGAAAGAGAGGAGCCTTTGCGAAACGCAAAGGCTGTCGCAACCATGGCTGGTGGCGCTACTCAAAATTTTTCACGCACGCGCCAATAACTCGCAAAGCGTGGCAGCCCTTTTTTGGTCAAGCCGCGATAAGTATATGTCACGAGTGTACCAATAGCAGGCGGGTTGGCGCGGATGGCATCGGTAAAACCTGTGCCAAGTTGGAAGCGTTTGCCGTCCGGTGTTTCGACTTTCAAAGCACCCATCTTACCTTCGTATTTTCCCTTACCCGGCATATAACCAATTACCGTAGCTTCCGTGTCATCAAGTGGTTTCAATTTCAGTAATGCATTGTTGCGACCTGTAATGTAAGGGGCATCAGCGCGATGGAGCATCAAGCCTTCGCCGCCTGCGCTGACAACCTCTACAAGCTTGCGTTTGAGCGCGGCATTGTCGGCGAGGTGGAATTGTTCGACTGCGATGAGTTGCGGGAAATTAGCTTGCGTGACAATTTGCTTGAGCTGCTTGTAACGCTGCGCAAACGTCCCCGCCGCCTCGGGCAATTCAAATACCATGTATTTTATCTGCGGCCATTCGTCATCCTGCGGCGTAGCTTTGCGCACGTAACTCAATGCCTTTTCAAATTGCCCACGCCCAACCCATAACTCTCCATCAAGCGAGAGTTTCGGTAACTTCGCAGTAAACCACGCTGGTGCAGCAATAACATTGCCCGCCCGCGAACGCAGCGTTTGCCCATCCCACAGCGCACGCACGCCGTCATATTTTTCACTAACGAGGTAAGGCGTTGGGTCAATATCAGCGTGGGCTACGTTAGCCAGTAACGGGCGTGGTGGATCGGACGATTGTGCATGAACGAAGGGCGCAAGCAATAAGCAAAGAGCGAACGTAACAAGGCGAGTCAAGGGCTGCATAAGAGGCTCCTGTGATTGTTCAATGATTGGTGATCGTCGTGTGCAAGGAATAACGATGCCCCCCTTCAACCTACCAAAACTGATTCGTAACTTGCGATGATGATGTATTCCAGCCTTCGCATCACTTATTCCCACTCGCCGAGTTTAATTTTCTTTTTGATTTTCCGCTTGATCAGGTCGCGTTTGAGCGGGCTGAGAAATTCGATGAAGACTTTGCCGTCAATGTGATCTTTTTCGTGCAGCACACAACGCGCCGCCAAACCGTCCACTTCAAACACGTATTCTTTGCCGTGAATGTCCAGTGCCTGCACGGTTACGATTTCGGGACGCTCGACTTCAAAGTAAATGCCGGGAAAACTCAGGCATCCTTCTTCACTAACGATGCTGCCTTTGGTTTCAACAATTTTTGGATTGATAACGACAATCCTATTTTGCTTATCTTTGCCGCCACTCACATCCATGACGAAAAGTTTTTGCGAGAGCGCCACTTGCGGCGCAGCTAAGCCAACACCTTTCGCTTCGTACATCGTCGCAAACATGTCAGTGATGAAGTCGGCTAATTTGCCGTCAATGTTGGTGACTTCCGCGCCTTCTTTTTGCAACACAGGGTCGCCGTATTTCACAATTTTCAAGGTCATTGAATTTCTCTCTCTTCGTCTTCAGTCGTAGCTCCAAACCGGACGCGCGCATAGATTTCAGCTAAGGTAAAACTTGCCTTGACCGAAGCTAAAAATACTTGTTGTGCAGGGTCAGTATAGGTTTCTTTTTGCCATTCTTCTCCAGCTTTCGCATGACGATAAATTTCTACCTGATAACAGGTCTGCTCAATGATTACATATTCGCGCAAGCTCGGCAGAAACTGATATTCGCGCATTTTCTCAATACGATCTGTTCGCTTAGTCGTTGAGGAAAGCACTTCAACCATTAGAACGGGATTTTCTGCAATATATGCCTCTTCGTTCTCGTTTAATTGCTCACACATTACAACGACATCTGGATAGTAATAAAGATCGGGATGAACATATACTTTGACATCCGCGACAAAGGCTTCGCAATTACTTCCCCGCAATTGGGTATTGAGGCTGCCAGCTAAATCCAGTGCGATGCGATTATGGTTTTTCGAGCCTCCCGCCAATGCATAAATCTGTCCTGAAACAAACTCATGCCGAGTAGGGCTGGTTCTCTCAAATGCCAGATATTCCTCAACCGTCCAATGAGTTTTAGCTTGTGCAAATCCCATAAATTAATAGGCCGCGATTTGATTTTTGTAGCCGTCAAAATTTCGCTTCATTTCTTTCAGCGAATCGCCCCCGAATTTTTCGCGCATCGCTTTTGCCAGCACAATCGCAACCATCGCTTCGCCAATCACGCCTGCCGCCGGAACTGCCGTCACATCTGATCTTTCAAAGTCGGATTCTTCCGGCAATTTTGTTTCAATGTTAACACTACGAAGTCTTTTTCTGAGTGTGGCAATCGGCTTCAAATAACCGCGCACCCGCAATTCTTCGCCGTTCGTCATGCCGCCTTCCAATCCACCGGCGCGATTCGACATTCTACCAAATCCGTCTTCGTCGTAATCAATTTCGTCGTGAACCTGCGAACCGGGCATCGCGGCATTCGCTACACCGTCGCCAATCTCGACGGCTTTGACCGCGTGGATGGACATCACGGCTTGCGCGAGTTGTCCGTCCAGCTTCACCGCCCAACTGGTATGCGATCCAAGCCCTGGAATTAAGCCTTTAGCAACGACTTCAAAAATTCCGCCGAGCGTATCGCCTTCTTTGTTAGCTTCGTCAATGCGTTCGACCATTTTGGCTTCGAGGGTCTGGTCAGTCACGCGCAAAACATCGTTATTGTAAAGCGCTTTGATCGCTGCAAAATCAACCGTTTGGTTCGTGATTGAAAGTTCGCCGAGCGTCACAACGTGGCTGGCAAGCTCAACCTCAAACGCCAATAATAACTGCTTTGCCAAAGCGCCCACCGCGACGCGCATCGTCGTTTCTCGCGCACTGGCACGTTCCAGAATATCGCGCAAATCGCGGCGGTCGTATTTCATCCCGCCAACTAAATCGGCGTGTCCCGGGCGCGGACGTGTCACCGTGCGTGGACGCTCAATCGGAGCTTCCGGTTTTTCCGCTGCCATCACTTCGAGCCAATTTTTGTAGTCCCGATTTTCCACCATCAACGCCACCGGAGCGCCAATCGTTTCGCCGTGCCTGACGCCCGACAAAATCTGTACGGTGTCAGTTTCAATCTTCATCCGCCCGCCGCGTCCGTAGCCCTGCTGCCTCCGCCACAATTCGTGATTGATGAAATCCTGACTGATGGGCAAGCCCGCCGGCAAGCCTTCAATCGTGGCAATCAGCGCTGGCCCGTGAGATTCGCCTGTGGTCGTAAAAGTAAAATTCATAATCTTCAGAATCTATGCCGCTTGATCTAAAAGTGACGCATCAGTTGTTTCACGATGATAATTGTTTTCAACCCGCTTTGGTTGGCGAGAAACAACTGGAAGATTTTTTGTCTGCTGGCGTGCAATATATGCCTGCCCCAAAGCTGCAACATCAAAATTATATTCAGCCGCCATCTTTTCACGAATAGCGTGAAGCTTTTCAATAATTGGATCATTCATCATCGCTTCCTAATAATTTCAGGTCTGAGGGAACCATCGGTTTTTCACTTTTCCCTGTTTTTGCTCGCGCTCCCAGGCCTCGTCAGTGAAAAGGTAAAAACATTCGCTTCGTTGGATTACCTGCAAAGCTTGTTCACAATCCGGTATCAATTTCATTAACTCAGAAACCTGGCCTGATTTTGAGCGCAACACAATTAAAGCAATGTCATAGCCCGGCAATTGTTGTTGGTATTCAATGTTTGAATCAGTCGAAATCATCACGTCGAATTGCGCTTGGGCGGCTTTGAGTAAATCTCCATTCTGGAGGTCGCTCCAGCCCATTTCCTGTGCCGTCACGACTTCATGATCCGGCAAATATTTTCGTAATGGACGTGGACAGCAAGCATCAAAAAGTATCTTCATCACGCACCCGAACGTTGGTTAAGACCCCATCCAGAATCGCCTGCTTAATGACGCTCAGAACAATCAATACCTCTTCCTTACTAACAGCGTCATAGTCTTCCAAAAATTCCTGAATGGTGCGCCCTGCCGCCAGATAATTTATTAATACATCTGCCTGCACACGCTTGGCGCCAATCGTCGGATGCCCGCTCAATTTTTCCGGGTCTTGTTGAATAGCCGCATCATTCAGTACAACGGTAGCTCCGCGCATCAATGGTTGATAAATATAATTTGCATGGTTCATAAGCATTCTCCAAGTGATGAAGTATAGAGACTTTTACTATGATCCGGCAACCATCATTGAATGATTCATCTCTTACGGGCATAATTCCTCACTTATATTGTTGCAATAAATCATCACGAGTAAAGTAATTCGCAAAGGAAATTTTTCATGTCTTCTTCTCCATTTCATCACATTGAACAAGCTCCACCCGATCCGATCATCGGTATCACGGAAGCTTTCAATAACGACGCAACCGCACACAAAGTCAATCTTGGCGTTGGAGTGTATCAGGACGCTGACGGTAAAATCCCTGTCCTGAAAGTCGTCCGCGAAGCCGAAGCGCGGTATTACGCTTCGGAAACTACCAAAACATATTTGCCGATTGATGGCGTCGCGGCTTACAACAAAGAGGTTCAGAAATTGTTGTTCGGCGCGGATTCTCCCATCATCGCGGAAAATCGCGCCGTGACGATTCAGGGTGTCGGCGGGACAGGTTCATTGAAAGTTGGCGCGGATTTTCTCAAACGATTTTTCCCAAACTCAGAAATCTGGATCAGTAATCCAAGCTGGGAAAATCATCAACAGCTTTTTGAAGCCGCCGGATTCAAGGTCAACAGTTATCCGTACTACGACGCGGAAACGCACGGCTTGAATTTCAAGGCAATGCTCGCAACCCTGCAAACATTGCCTGCGAACAGCATCGTCGTCCTGCACGCCTGCTGTCATAATCCAACTGGCGTAGACCTCAGCAACGAACAATGGCAACTGGTTATTGACGCAGTCCAGGCGAATAACTTAATTCCCTTCCTCGATTTTGCGTATCAGGGTTTTGGCGATGGATTGGATGCTGACGCCTTTGCCGTCCGCGCTTTTGCCGAAGCCGGAGTCAATTGTATGATCGCCAGTTCGTTCTCGAAATCGTTTGCGATGTACCGCGAACGCATCGGAGCGTTGACGGTTTTGACGGCGAATGCTGAAGAATCCAAGCGCGTGCTGAGTCAGGTCAAGCGCGTAATTCGCACGAATTATTCCAGCCCTCCCTCGCATCCCGCGCAAATCGTGGCGCTGGTGTTGAGCAATTCAGAATTGCGCCAGCAATGGGAAGACGAATTAACCGAAATGCGCGAAAGAATTCTGGCGATGCGTGGAAAATTTGTAGAAATGTTACGCGAAAAAGGAGTCGAACAGGACTTCAGCTTCATCGCCAATCAACGCGGCATGTTTTCGTATTCCGGTCTTTCACCTGAAGCAGTCAAGCGACTGCGCGATGAATTCGGCCTCTACATCGTCGGCAGCGGACGCATCTGTCTGGCGGCAATGAATGAACACAATATTGGAAATATTTGTGAAGCGATTGCAGAAGTTTTGTAAGCGTTAAGAGTTCACGCTTCAGCGTGTTTGTTTTGGATATATTCACCTCTGAGGAATCTTCGTATGAGAAAAATAATCATGTCTGCCGTCAGTTTTATCTTTGTGGGAGCAATCGCTCTCGCACAAGTTCCCGCACCAACTCCGGCAGCGCCGAACGCAGCGCAGCGTCCAGCCGCGCCGCCTCCGCCGCCCAGCCCGAATCCAAATTCGCAATATCGGTTAGGCCCCGACTCGCTGCCCCAGGAAGGCGTCCCCAAAGGCGAAATTCGTGGGCCGTATGTTTTGCCCAGCAACGCTTATCCCGGCACGCAGCACACGTATTGGATTTACGTTCCTGCACAATACGATCCAGCGGTTCCAGCGGCGCTGATGATTTATCAAGACGGTCAGGCTTTCAAAGATGAAAACGGGGACATTCGCGCTCAGAACGTGATGGACAACTTGATTTATCGCCGTGAAATCCCGATTATGCTCGGCGTCTTTATCAATCCTGGACGCACTCCCGAACAGCCCGAACCCAATCCGCAGGAATGGGGTGATCGCACCACGAATCGCCCGACGGAATACAATACGCTGGATGATAAGTACGCACGGGTCATCACTGACGAATTAATGCCCGCGCTAAATAAGGATTACAACATTTCCAAAGACCCGGAAATGCACGGCATCGGCGGCTCCAGTTCAGGCGCGATTGCAGCTTTCACCGTCGCATGGGAGCGTCCCAACGCTTTCCGCAAAGTCCTTAGCAATGTCGGCAGTTTCGTGAATCTGCGCGGCGGCCAGGTCTATCCAGAAAAAATTCTGGAGAGCGAAAAGAAACCGATCCGTGTATTTTTATGTGACGGACGCAACGACAATCGCGGACTCCGCAACGGCGTCTACGATCAAACCCGCGACTGGTTTTATCAGAACGTTCGGATAATGAAAGCCCTGACGCAGAAGGGCTACGACGTAAATTATACGTGGGGGATGAATCTGCACGGTCAAAAATTTGGCGGCGCAATTATGCCGGAAATGATGCGCTGGTTGTGGCGCGACGGCCCGGCGTCTACGGATGTGAATGACATGGTAGAGCGAGCTTTTCGACAACCGACTGTGAAGAAGAATTAGAGATTGCAAGCGAGGTGACAGCGGATGGCAAGTGCTCAGGAATACACTGAGCCTGTCATCCGTTGTACTTACCTCACCTACGACAGATAAATCCTCCAGCCTTATTACTTAACCGGAAATCCCTGAAGTCAGGACACATTAGAGTTGTTGCGATGAAGAAAAAGAAATAGATTAGAGGGATAAAACTACAAAGTAAGGATTTAAAAACAGAGCGGCAATGGCGAGCGGCAACGGGGTTCGATAAAAAGCGATTTGGGCGGTTGCTGAAACATTATGAGGCGGCGTATGAGAGTCGCTACGGACAAACAGTAGCGGAGAGACAAGCGCCCATTGAAGTCAGTCCGAGTCTGACTTCAGAAGAAAAATTATTGTATTTTACGTTATTCAGTCTGAAAGCAGGACTGACCTACGACTTACCGGGAGTAGTGAGTGGAATAGACACGTCGAATGCGAAACGGAATCAGGAGTTGGGATTAAAAGTGTGGCAGGAAGCCCTGAAAACAGGGGGCTATGCGCCGCAACGAGAGTTCAAGAGCGTGCAGGAATTTGAAGTCTTTCTAAAAAAAAAGAAGGGACATTAATATGGGATGGAACGGAACAAAGAATCCAGCGATCGCAGGAGAAAGAAATGGTTTCGGAAATTCAAGGTGCGAGTGGACTTAGGGTACTTAGGAATGGGGAAAGAGTACGAGTGCGAGGAATTGCTGAGACCACATAAAAAACCGAAGCAAGCGGAATTGAGCGAGGCGCAGAAAGAGAAGAACCGGGCACTGGCGAGCGAGCGCATCAGCGTGGAGCATAGTATTGGCAGGCTGAAACGCTACCGCAGCTTGTCGGGGCGGCTGCGCTGCAAAGATTTCAAGTTCTACAATCAAGTGCCGGGAGTCTGTGCCGGACTTTGGAACTTCTACCTGTTTGCCTGATTTTATTCATCATAACAAGTCTATTGTATAAGAAAAAGATTCTGTATGAAAAAAATATTTACCTTCCTTATTTTTTGTTGCTTGATTTTGTCCTCAGTGTTCGCCAAAAAAGCAGATGACGCTAAAGATGCGATGCGGGTCGTGAATACGATATTTGCGGAGATGGCGAATCACAACCCACCCGCGATTGCTGCGCTTTTCACGACCGAAGCTACCTTGACTGCGATTATCAAAAACAAAGAAGGAAAAAGCGCAATCCGCATTTTTTCCGGCGAAACATTTTCTAAAAACTTTGCTGAAAATCGTGGACCGATCAGGGAAGATATGTATGCGCCGGAAGTGAAAATCTATGGCGACTTAGCGATGGTCTGGGGACGTTATGTTTTCTTCTCCAACGGAAAAATTTCGCACTGCGGCGTGAACTCGTTTCACCTTGTGCGCACCGACACAGGCTGGAAAATCGCCAGCATTTCTTCGACGATGGAACCGCAGGGTTGTACCAAAAAAGAACAGGAAAGAAAATTTTAGGCAGCGAGTCTCGCTGCCCTATCATTAAGATTTATTTTCTCAGCTTCACATAAGCACTAATTAAAAAGCTCAGTATCATTTTCAATGATACTGAGCTTTTTGCACTACCGTCACCACAACGCTTAGTTTGGTTGATTAATAAAACAGCTTAAGTTCAAAAATATTACGCTACTATAAGTAATAGACTTCTACCAATTCTCCTCAGGCAACTTATCTAACAACTAGTCGCACATAATGTACAAGTTATAGTACAAGAACCTGATAAAGGGTTACAATCTGCTGTTACTGTACTGAATTTTTGACAACATACAGGACCACAAGATACTGTTCGCCCGCAACATGTGCAGGAAACACTTACCGGAATACAGCTTCCTGACTGCACAAGTGCAGAGGTAAGTAGGTCGGCATAAAGAACCTGGTAGAATGAAGAGACGATGAAAGCACCGACGAAGGTTATTACGGAACTGACAGCCGAACAACAAGCGGAATTGGATGCGTTGATGAAAACCAGTCCAGAGCAAGTGCGTTGCCGCGCCCATGCCATCCTGCTGAGTGCGCGCGGCTGCTCGCTGACGCCTTGTGTGCCGTATGCCGGCAGGACAAAGACGTCATGTTGGCGCTGCCCACGAGTCGCCGTACGCCCTGCAATAATAAACTTCGTCGTGGCGGCTTTTTTGCTGTGGTTGCGCAACACTTGCATTCTTTTCTCACCACGACTTTGGTGGCTAGCGCGTTTGTCATCGCTTGTTTTGATAACCTGTGCCAACCACTAACCGGCCCGACGGTCGTCATTTTAGATCAGGCGCCCATTCACACGAGTCGAGCTTTTCAAGCGCGCATTCCGGGCTGGGAAGCACGGGGGCTGTTTGTCTAGCCGCTCTCGGCTTATAGCCCCGAATTGAATCTGATTGAGACCCTCTGGCGCAAAATCAAGTATGAATGGCTTCCGTTATCCGCTTATGAGTCTGGTCAGACCTTATACTCTGCCTTGAAAAAGGTCTTAGTTGGGGTTGGCTCAAAATACCAGATTAATTTTGCTTAGTTACTTA
>JAYVRW010000167.1:0-5528 GCA_043775925.1 Blastocatellia bacterium | reverse complement strand
TTCGTTCGCGCCTCAACAAAGATAAAAAAATTGAGATCGAAGACAATGAAAACACTATCGTCAAAGCGCTGCCTGTGAATTATCAGCAGGATTTTGCTTCCGTCAAAAGATTGTGCGAAGAGATCGAAAAACGTTCCAGCGAAGTCGGCAGCGATCTGGGCGGCAAAGGCAACAGCATGATGTTTTCCAGCGTCGTCGAAAAGCTTTCGGCTTTCCGTTATGACTATGCGCGAATGCTGCGCGCACATCATCTGCTTTCCAATCGCAATTATCGCAATATTACCTCTGGGCTTGAACGTGAAATTAAATACGCGGAAAGCGCGATCGAAAAAGAATCATCACAACAAGTGAAAAATGCGCTGGCGCAAAACCTGCACATTTTGCGGCAACGGCTCGCTCGCGTCAGTAAACTTGATGAACTGGTACGCCTGCTCGAAGTGCGTTTGCAAGTCGTCCGTAATTCGCTGAATTTGATTCAGGACGAAGTGTACACCTTCACCGATGTCGCCGGAATTTCCAGCCTGGTAGACAATTTATTAACAAACCTGAGCATCAGCGATGAATTCCGTACTGCGTATGAAGATGTGCTGAATTCTGAAGATACGGCTTATGGATTGTCTTCGCTCGAAGACCACGAACCGACCGAAATTCCAGCAGAAAATATTTCACAACGACCAGAACGAGTGCGGCGCACAAATTAGATAGGGCTTACATGTGGCGCGGATTCTTTACCCGCGCCTCTTCAGACGCGCTCATTTTGTAAATGAAACATCGAACCAACAGCGCGGGTAAAGAATCCGCGCCACAGTTTGCGTAAAAAGGAAAATGTTATGTCAAATCCGAATCAAAGACCGAAAACTACCGACGAAATTTTAAGCGAAATGCAAAGCGTTTCAGGTACGGAAGCCAGTGACAAACAAGATTCAGGAGCCGGTGGCGCATTAAAATCGTTGCTCGGATTTTTTGTCAAAGTCACGCCGGACGAAAATGAAATCCCGGCAACTCCCACCGCTCCGCCGCCTGCGCCGCGTCCGCGTGTCAGTGAACTGGTACCGCCTGAACCCGCGCCTAAATTCAAACCTGCGGCGGCTTCGGCCTCGGATTTAGCCAACAAGCCTTTCGATGAAATTTATCGTGAAGCGGGATTGCCAATTTCCCCTTGCAGCGTAGACGAATTAGCGCAATTGCTTGAAAATCCCACTATCGCCAGTCAACCAACTAATATCAAAGTCGTCGCCATCAGCTTAACACTTTCCTCAAAGGGATTGACGCCCGAAGTCCCTGTGACTGACGCTGTTCGTCGTGATCGCATTCTTGATGCGTATCAATCCATGCTGGCAGAGCGCGTCATGGCTACCGAACTCGCCAACGCGCAGCGCATCCAAAATATTTCCAAAGAAGTCGAAGAATATTTGAAAAACAAACAAGCGGAAATGGATGTCTTAAAAGCCGAAATCGCTTCGTCAAAAAAACAATCGGTAGAATTTTCCATCCGCCGCGAAGTCGAAGAAAAACGAATGGCAGATTTAATCAGCCCCTTCCTCGAAGGCAAACCAAATCCCGTGACGGTGGGGAACGATCCTACCAAGCCTGCGCCGCCTACGACATAAAGCTGTGAATAGTGAACTATGCAGTTAATCCAACCCGTATTAAAAAACGAAGCATTGCTCACCGACATCAAAAACGCTCAAGCCGATCCTGACATATTACATTTATGGTGGTTGGGACAATCGGGATTTTTGATTCAATGGCGTGGCAAACATTTATTGACTGATCCCTATCTTTCGGAATCACTCACCAAAAAATATTCGACTACAGACAAGCCGCACACGCGAATGACACAGTGTCCGATTGATCCCACGCAGCTTGACTTTATTGATGTCGTCACGTCTTCGCACAACCATACGGATCATCTGGATCACGAAACGCTATGGCCTTTGAGAAAAGCCAACCCTGATTTATCCATGGTCATCCCCGAAGCCAATCGCGCTTTTGTCGCGGATCGTTTGCAGTGCGATCCGCATTGGATGTTGGGGATTAATGACGGAACTTCGATCACAGTCAAAGGCTTCACGTTCACAGGGCTGGCAGCGGCGCACGAAGAATTAGAGCGCGACGAGAACGGGAATTTTCGCTGCCTCGGCTACTTGATTACGTTCGATGATTGGACAATTTTTCATCCTGGCGACGCGATTCCCTACGATGGAATGGTCGAGAATTTATTGCGCTACGCCGGCGGCAGAACGATTGATATTGCGCTGATGCCAATCAATGGACGCCTGCCCGAACGCCGCGTCACCGGAAATTTCTGGGGACGCGAAGCCGCACAATTCGCGCATGACATCGGAGCGAAAATTGTGATCCCGATGCACTATGAAATGTTCACGTTCAATACGGAAACGCCGGAAGAATTTGTGCAAGAGTGCGAGCGGCTGGGACAAAATTATAAAGTGCTGAAATGCGGTGAAAGACTCACCGCCGTATGGGAGGAATGGCATGGCAATCAAGAATAAATCTGGCAAATGGGTATTTACCGACGAAGAGCTTGATCTGCAAATTAAAAAAGTAAATCAAGCCAAATCAAAAGACACCATTGCTACCAATGTTTTTTTACAACAACTACACTAAAAAAGTAGTTGTGATTCTCGAAGACGGAGTTGAATCGAATATTCCAATTCACTTGATTCAAGGGTTAAGCAAAGCTACCACTGAACAACTAACAGACGTAAGAGTTACTGGAAAAGGCATTGCTATTCGATGGGAAGCCCTCAATGTAGATTTAGGAACGATCAGTCTTTTGAAAAGAATTTATGGAAATCTTAATTGGATGAAGGAACTCGCTTCCAAAGGCGGACGAGTAAAATCTGCGGCGAAATCTGCGGCGGCTAGAGAGAATGGAAGAAAAGGCGGGAGACCGCAAAAAAATGTGCTGGCACAAAATCTTTGACACTCTCCAAAAAGGAAAAAATTGTGTAAGATAGCGGCCTGATCAATTCTCAACAATCAAAGGAAAAGTGAAAAGATGAAAATCACCCGACGTAAATTCATTGCCTCTTCGGTAGCCACCACATTTGCGATGTCTACCAGTAAGTTCCGTGTGATCGGTGCGAATAATCGTTTGCGTATTGGTATCATTGGTTGCGGCGGACTCGCCACGGGTTCGCATCTGCCTTCGCTTACGAGTATGAAGGAATCCGATAACTGCGAAATCGTCGCCGCGTGTGATGTCTACCAGCCGCGCCTCGACAATATGGTCAAGCAAACAGGCGGCAAGCCGTTCAAGCAATACAAAGAATTGCTCGCGCAAAAAGATATTGATTATGTTGCCGTCGTGACGCCTGAACATTGGCACGCGCAGATGACGCTGGACGCGCTGGACGCGGGCAAGCACGTCTATTGCGAAAAGCCGATGACGTGGTCAATTGAGCAGGGCAAAAAAGTCGTCGCCAAAGTCAAAAGCACCGGACTAAAAATGCAAGTCGGCGTGCAGGGAATGTCTGACGATTCTTACGAGACGGCGCAGCGCTACATCAAAGAAGGCGCGCTCGGCAAAGTCGTAGCCGCGCAGATTGATTATTCGCGCAACTACAAAAAAGATTTCTGGTCAGGCGATTACGACCCTGATTGCAAGCCTGGAGTAAATTTGGACTGGGAAGCGTTTGTCGGCCCTGCGCCGAAGCATGCGTTTGAACCGGATCGCTTTTTCTATTGGCGCCGATATTGGGATTATTCCGGCGGCATTGCGACCGATTTATTTGTGCATCGCATCACGCGATTGATTCGTGCGCTGGATTTAAAATTCCCTGACAAAGTTGTCGGCACAGGCGGCAAAAATTATTTCACGGAAAGCAAAGCGGAGATTCCCGACACCTTCAATATGATGTGTGATTATCCGGGTGGAATTAATTTGACAGTGATGTCTTCGATGGCGAACGATACGCCAATTCCGCACGTCATTCGTGGTCACGAAGGGACTTTGGAATTCACGAATTCTGGTTTCATCATCCGCGAACAACGCTACAAAGTGAACGATGCTACACCGCGACCGGACATCATCCACAAGAAAACCGGAGCCGAATCCATCACACTCCATCATCGAAATTTGCAGAATGCCATTCGCAGCAATGAAGCCTTGAAATGTGATTCGACCACGGGGCTTTACGGCGTTGTCGCGGTGCGCCTCGCCGTTGAATCCTACCGCAAACGAAAATACATGGCGTGGGATGTGGGACGCGAAAAAGCAGTCGAAGCAAAGGTATAGTAAATTGATTTATCAATGACAAATAATACCAAATCTGCTAAGCTTTTTAGTATTGAGCTACTTTCTTGTTTGTAAGAGAGCCAGCTTAAAAACCCTACAGGTAGTTATCTGTAGAGAGAAGATTTAATTTCTTAAGGGGAGTAGATCGTCCTTCAAGGATCTGCTGAATCGTCAACACGATTGTCAAAAAGCAATCCGGTTCAGTAGCGTGAGGAATACTCAATGGATCAAGACCTTTTGCGACTTGTGCGCAAGAGGTCTTTTTTCTTGAGCGTGACTTAACGGAGGATAATTTCTTGGATACGATTCTTTTTCCTTTCACCGAATACTGGTGGGCGTATGCCGCGTTCATCACCCTTGTCTTTGGCTTACTGGCGCTTGATTTAGGCGTCTTCCATCGCAATTCACATGAAGTCACCATCCGCGAAGCTACCATCTGGAGCGTCGTCTGGATCAGCCTCTCCCTGCTTTTCAATTTTGGGTTATATCAATTTGCGCTTTGGAAATTTGCGCACGATCCGCGCCTGCTGGCGTTGCCTGGATTTTCGCCGGAGGCGTCCGCGTGGCAGGTCGCGCTGGAATTTTTGACGGGCTACGTCGTAGAGAAATCGCTCGCGGTTGATAACGTTTTTGTTTTCGTAGTTGTGTTTAGTTTCTTTGCGATCCCCGCAAAATATCAGCATCGGGTACTATTTTATGGCATTCTCGGGGCGCTCTTTTTCCGCGCCATTTTCATCGCACTCGGCTCTGTGCTAATGCAATACCATGTACTCATTTTGGTCTTCGGAGCGTTCCTAATTTTCACTGGATTGAAAATGATGTTTACGCCAGAAAAACCAATGAATCCTGAAGCCAATATTTTGCTAAAACTCTTCCGCAAAATCATTCCAGTTGAGCCACTACTACACGGAGATAAATTTTTCGTGAAGATCGGTAAGCGATGGGCGGCTACGCCCTTATTCGTCACGCTGATCTTTTTAGAATTTACGGATATTGTTTTTGCGGTAGATTCTGTCCCCGCAATCTTTGCTTTGACGAAAGAACCATTCCTGGTGTTCACTTCAAATATCTTTGCAATCCTGGGGCTTCGTTCCATGTATTTCATGCTTGCTGGAGCGATGGACAAATTCCACTTACTGAAATACGGCCTCGCCGTCGTACTAATTTTCGTAGGCTTGAAAATGGTCTGGCTGAACAATCTGTTTGGCGGAAAGTTCCCCATCAGTATTTCTCTCGGATTCATCGGTGGAGTGATCGCAATGGCTGC
>JAYVRW010000166.1:0-20965 GCA_043775925.1 Blastocatellia bacterium | reverse complement strand
ATCAATCCGGCGGATTGCATCGTTGTCGCAAAGCCGCCGCCATCGCCGAAGCCGCAGGCATTCCTGTCACATTTCACAGCGGCGCAGAGTTAGGAATTTCGACTGCGGCATATTTGCATCTTGCGGCTTCGATTCCCAACCTGATGCTGGCAGTTGATAATCAACAACCCAACCTCACGGATGATATTGTTGACACTCCACACAAAATTGAACGCGGCAGTATCGCCGTACCCAACGGAGCTGGTTTAGGGATGACGATAGACCCACAAAAACTGGTGACTTATCGCTGTGACAAAATCGGCAATCCGTATCTTGATGAGGATCGGCCTGAATGGTTTCCAACGAAACCGCAATATTGATTTGTTTGGAAAATTGTCGAATCCGATACGCGAGCAGCTTCGTCTCATGATCTGCTTGCTGCATAATGGATCGAACAAATTCACTAATTTTCAAGGAGTCACAATGGAACGAAAAAAAGCATCTGATTACCCGCAGGAACTCTTAGACCTGTTTCACGAATATCAACATGGCGACATTAGCCGCCGCAGCTTTCTTAATCGCGCAGGCAAATTTGCTGGCGCAGGTCTGACTGCTGCTGCGATTTTCGAGAGCCTGAAGCCAAACTATGCGTGGGCACAACAAGTCCCGGCGGATGATAAGCGCATCAAGGTTGGCTACGAGGTAGTTCCTTCGCCAGCAGGCAACGGTACGATCAAAGGTTATCTGGCGCGTCCGGCAAAAGGAAAAAAACATCCGGTCGTGTTGGTGATCCACGAAAACCGTGGACTCAATCCGTACATCGAAGACGTAGCGCGACGCTTCGCCGCCGCCAACTTCATCGCGTTCGCACCTGACGGATTGACTTCGGTCGGCGGCTTTCCAGGCACTGATGAAAAAGGCGCTCAACTCTTTCGCACCGTGGACGGTAAAAAAATGACCGAAGATTTCGTGGCGTCAGCCAAGTGGCTGAAGGCGCGCCCCGATTCAAACGGCAAACTTGGCGCCGTCGGATTTTGCTTTGGCGGTGGGATGGTCAATCAATTGGCGGTGCGACTCGGCGCTGACCTGAAAGCAGGAGTCCCGTTCTATGGTCGCCAGCCCAGCGCAGAAGACGCCGCAAAAATCTCAGCAGCGCTGTTGTTGAATTACGCCGGAACCGATCAAGGAGTTAATGCTGGCATCCCGGCTTACGAGGCGGCGCTCAAGGCGAATAAGAAATCGTATGTGATTTATACTTACGAAGGCACACAGCACGGCTTCCACAATGATACGACGCCGCGCTACGACAAAGCTGCAGCCACACTGGCGTGGACGCGCACGCTCGAATTTTTCAATAAACAACTGCGCTAAACTTGTAGGGCGGGTTCTTTACCCGCCCAAACTTTTCGAGTTCGTCAGAACCCCTCGCTGTGTTTTCAGATCGGACGCGGGTAAAGAACCCGCACCACATTCTCCAGTTCATGGCTCCGTCCGGCTTTTCATTATTTTTCACTGGTACTGAAACCTTTCCATTCCCGCCTACACTCACCCAACGTGAATAACATAATTGAATCATTCGATGTAGTGTCCGATCAGACAGCTCACGAAACATCTATGGCAGAGGCTTCGTCGGCTCACTGGTAGTGAGTAACTACATCTTTTACCTGGAGCAATTTCATGAACAAATTTTCTACTCGTTTACTGCTTGTCGCGTGTGTTTGCCTGTCTTCATTGGTCGTCATGGCGCAGGACTTTCAAAAATCTTATCGTCTGGTACAAGGCAGTCGTGTCAGCGTCAAAAATGTTTCTGGTGACGTGATTGTCAAAGGCTACGATGGCGATGCTGTCACGGTCAGAGGCTTCAAAGAAGGGCGTGACCGTGACAAGCTGGAAGTCGAAGACCTCAGCGATGGCAATCACGTAGATATTAGTGTGCGCTATCCCAAAAATTGTAACTGCGAAGCCAGCATTCGATTTGAAGTCAATGTCCCGCGTAATCTCAACCTCAATTATGATGCGATTTCTTCTGTCAGCGGTGATGTCGAAATTGATGGAGCCAGAGGAACCGTGAATGTCAAAGCGGTCAGCGGTGACGTGAAAATTGTCACGGCACAAGGCATCATTCACGCCGATTCGGTCAGTGGTGATGTCCACGTTGAGCGAGCTTCCGGCTCCGTCAGCGCCAAATCTATCAGTGGTGATGTCAAAGTTAATTTGCAAAATGTAGACAGCGATGAGGCGATGGAATTCTCGACTGTCAGTGGTGATGTGAACGTTTCGATGCCATCAAATCTGGGTGCAGAGGTAGATATGAAAACTCTGAGCGGAGACCTGCGGACAGATTTTGGGATCACCGTAGAAAAGAAAGAACATGGCCCCGGAAAGACTGCGCATGGTCGTCTGGGAGAAGGTTCGCGCCGCGTCAAAATGTCTTCCGTTTCGGGTGATGTGAAACTCTTAAAAAATTAACTTCTGATCCATTCTTGAATTCCTTCTGTTCATTTGGGACATGTACAATCCTCTTGAGGCGTAACGCTGAATCCGTTGCGCCTCATTTTTTCTCACCACTTCAACTATTCCCTGTCTTTCGGCATAATCAGTTAGACTTTTGAACATTATAAAAATTAATGACAACTGAAATATCGAAAAACAATGAAAACACTTATTTGGCTGATTCTCGTCCTTTTAATCCCTGTTCCCTGGGTCATCTTAGTTTTGACTGGACAAAGTCATCACCTGAGTCCTGTCACGGTGACGGTTCTTTCTGGCATCGCAATTATCGCGGCAGCTTTTGCCTTGAGCTGGGGTGCAGAATTATCAGAGCGTGACATTCCCCGCGCTTTGGCACTAATTGCTCTGGCACTCATCAGCGTTCTGCCTGAATACGCTATCGGATTGCACTACGCCTGGGTCGAAGGCAAAGCCGGGACGCACGAAGGGTTATCCATTGCCAATATGACCGGAGCGAACCGCATTCTGATTGGTTTTGGCTGGGCGATTGTTGTCATCGTCTATTTTCTCAAGCATAAAAAGAAAGCTGTCCAGCTTGATCCATCGCAGGGGCTGGAACTCAGCCTGTTGTTGCTCGCCACGATTTACACGCTCATCATTCCTATCAAAGGAACGTTGACGTGGGTAGATACGGTCATTTTATTTGCGATGTTTTTTTTCTACGCCGGACGTGCGATGCAAGGCGAGAAGCATGATGAAGAATTAGAGGGAGTCGCCGCACTGATTGATTCAAAACTCGGCAATGGAGCGCGAAGATTGGTGGTCGTTTCAATGTTTGCTTTCGCCGGTTGGGTGATCTGGCTCTCCGCCGAACCTTTCGCCGAAGGCTTGAAAGAAGCTGGAACCGCTTACGGCGTCAATCAATTTTTGCTGGTGCAATGGCTGGCTCCGCTGGCTTCGGAATCCCCGGAAGGACTGATCGCGTTGCTGTTTGCATTAAAAGGCAAAGGCTCCACCGGACTTGGCGCACTAATTTCTTCCAAAGTGAATCAATGGACGCTGCTGGTTGGGGCCATTCCTTTGGCGTATGGCTTAGCCTCAACAGGAATGCATCCAATGATTTTGGATGCGATGCAGAAAGAAGAATTGTTACTGACTTCAGCCCAATCATTTTTCGCTGCCGTGCTGATTTCGGATTTCAGACTTAGCTTAAATGAAGCCTTACTCCTGCTGGTATTATTTACAGCGCAGCTATTTTTCCCTGATCCAAAAATTCGTCTGGCGTTCAGCATTATTTATTTACTACTTGGCGTTGGAATGTTAGCGATGTCGAAACAACGACGAATCGTACTGTGGCGAGCCTTGACGCTACGCACCAGTTACTAAATCAGAGCATTAAATTGGTTCAGGAAGAATTAACAGAATCGACAGGATTTTTTTCAGGATTCAGCGGATTAACTAAGATTTATAGTTATTTGCGACAATGAGTATCCTGTCAATTCTGAGAAATCCTGTTCCTACCGTCTAAGTAATAAAGAAAAAACAGTCACGCTGAAGCCATTTATTTAAACAGCTTGAGCGGCTTGATGGTGGTAAAATTTACACAATTTTCAAAAGTTGTTCTGGCTTCTTTAGAAGAAATAAGTATAATTGTAACCATCGTGAAATATCCTGACAACATGTCAGAGCAATACGATAGTCTCAACTACAAAAAAGATTAGCCTCGGCTGATTTTTCCTACTTCCCCTTTAAGGGAATGTTCATTGGTGCGGTCAATTCTGACCTCCGGCAGCACTTAATGATATTTCTTTAAACTAACTATTTTAAAGGAGTAACACACACAATGCAGTTTCTAAAAGAACGAACGCTGTGGCTGCTGACAGTGTCAACATTTTTTCTCATCAGTATGATACCGACTTTGGCCGGGCCAGTCGTATTTCATGCTGACACTACCGGTAAATTCGGAGCAGGTAGTTCTGGTGGTACTGTAAGTGCTGATGGCACCAGTATTACCGTTAGCGGAACGACCATTTCATTTCTTTCCAAACCAAACGAAATCAACGTCACATTAAACCCTGGCGAATCTTCCAATATCACGTTGGGAGTCTTCAATGCTACCTCTCTCGGACTTACCAGCGTTAGCGGTGGCACTTTTACTTTAAATGTGTCATTCACATTGCCCAGCGATGGGTCCCCGAAGCCAGGCGTCTACACTGGTACCTTGTCAGGTACGATTAGCTCTGGCGCTTCTGGTGCACAGGTAAACTGGGCAACTACGTCATTGACCTTTAATTCACCGACAGCGGGAACGTTCACAATTTTATTGGAACCTTCAACGCCAATTAATTCGCCTGCCAGCCCGGATGCCAGCCGGATTCGTGGCACGATTACCTATAATGGGGCAGCGGCTGTCCCTGAACCCCTGACGCTGCTGACGCTAGGCAGCGGACTGGCTGGACTCGCAGCCTTAAAGCGAAAACGAAAAAATAATCAATCTTAATTAAAAGATATACCCCGTGTGATTATCCCAAACACCCCTTCAGCTTCCGCTGAAGGGGTGTTTTTAGCTTTGTATTTAAAAGCAATCATCTGGTGGTCACGAGCGAATCGCTTTGCTCACGCAACTGCTCCAATTCAGATTGCAATTCCTGATATTTAGCTTCATGCGTGGTGGAATCATCCGGCACTTGCATTGGTTTTCCAATCACCACGATGGCACGAGCAAATGGCTTTGGAATTTGAATTTTGTCCCAGCTTGGCAATTGCCAGTAACGATTAAGCGAGATTGAAAACGGAACAATCCAGGCATTAGACTTCGCCGCTAACAATATAGCCCCTGGCTTAGCCTCATAAATGGGGCCACGTGGGCCATCAACCGTGAATGCCGCGCTCTTCCCTTCCCGCACTTTACGAATCATTTGAATCAACGCCGCTTTCCCTCCGCGAGTCGAACTTCCTTTCGCCGCACCGTACCCAAACCGTTGAACAAACCGTGCGATATATTCTGAATCGAAGCTCTGCGAAGACATCACGATGATTTTGCGATGACGCCAAAAGTAAGTTGCTATCGGAATACGGTTATGCCAGAAACATAAAATCTGTGGCTGGGTCTCATCAAAATTTTCCCAGCCTTTGATTTCAAATTTGACTGTTGCACCGATCACCCGAATGAGCCAATACAAAGCCACTCCGGCACAGCGAATAACGATCCGCTGCTTGAAGCTGTAGGACGAAATATCGGCGAATGAATAGAGGCGTTCTTCAGACATTACGAACAAAATCAATCAGTAGGCACGATAGGCGTCCCGCCTGTCGAATCTTGAATACTCGACGGCGGGACGCCTATCGTACATTAAAATGACATGCGGAGTGACATCTGAATCACACGCGGCCCGGCCTGATCTACACCTTGCGTGCTGGTGATACGACCGAACGCGGCGGATGTAATATTCAACGTCCCCGGAACATTCGGATTCAGGTGATTGAACAAATTCGAGAAAGCTGCTTCATAGCGCAATTTCAATTGTTCCGTAATGGAAAACTGCTTGCCCAACGTCATCGAAAATACTTCGGTGCCGGGGCCGCGCAAAATTCCTACTCCGGCGTTGCCAAAACGTCCGATGTTACTTGCCGGACGAACGAAGGCGGCTTTGTCAAAATAGGCATCAATCGTGGGATTGCTGATGTTGCCATTGCCAATGCGATCAGGCCGCTGTGTCGTCGTCACACCGCGTACCAACACACCTGTACCCGAAGGATCAGTACCGGTAAAGGTTGGCGTCAAAAATGGCCCACTTTGAAATAATAAAATTCCGTTGATGCCCCAACCACCGATCACTGCATCTACTGCACCGTTAGAACTATTCAGCAGTTTCTTGCCTTTGCCAACGGGCAGTTCCCACAAGAAAGTGGTTAGGAAGCGGTGACGCCGCGTAAAGGCTACGTCGCCGTAATCGGCTTGAATGTTGTAAATATTCAGCGTCGTCGGGCCGTTTTCTGCCGCAAATCCGCCGGGAGCGGGGCCACCCGCGTTCGAGAGATTTTTCGCTAAGTTGTAGGAACTCTGGAAGCTCGTACCATTTTTGAAGCGACGTGAAAGCTCGACAGTGAAGGCGTGATATTTCGCACTGGGGCCGTTGTCTCGCGTCAGCACGGCGTTGAAATTGGGATAGGCTAAATTCGCTTTTCGCAAATCCGTTGTCGCCACTAATGGCGCGTAACCTGTGGTGTTCGATTTAACCTGATTCAAGTCAGGGCTGTAAATCAACTGCCGCGTTTTTGATCCAGTGTAGGTCAGGCGCAAACCTGTATTCCACATCAATTCGCGCTCAATCGTTAAGTTCCATTGATACGAATACGGGTCAGTTAAATCCGGCTGATTGGCGCGACGAAAATCAGGAATGCCACCTGAACCCGCTGTGGTTCCGGTGGGAAAGGCGTTCGGTAATTGCAACCGAAAAGTCGTGCTGCCCGGCGCAGAATTTTGAAACACCGGTGCGTTGCTGGTAGCGATTCCAGCCAATGAATACAGGACTGAACCAAGCACAGTGACGGTGTAAACTCCAACGCCTCCGCGAATCACAGTCTTGTTGTCATTGAACGGACGATACGCAAATCCGAAACGCGGATTCCAATCGTTCTTGTCAGTTTTGCGCAATCTATCGGGAAAACCTGCATCGCTGGCAATCACAATCGGCGTGTCTTTGATGTCAGTGCGGAAGGATGGCGCGACGAGCGAGAGTCCCGCAGCATTCTGCACCAGAACGCGACCGCCTTTCGTCGTGCGATCAAGATTTGCTAACTGATTTGTTTCGTCGTTAAAAGGCGGATGTAACTCGTACCGGACACCAAAATTGAGAGTCAATTTTGGTGAGACCCTAAAATCATCCTGCACATAACCGGCGTAATGATACGCATACGGTTTCACGTCCGGGCCGTTCGCGGCGTAGGTCGTGACTGAAGGTAAGCCAATCAGGAAATCAGCAAATGCGCTGCCTGTGTACTGCCCTGTGAACGAAAATTCTCCGAAATCATCTCCGGCAAAAAAGCTCAGGTAATCCTGGAATTTCAGCTTCTGAAAATCTACCCCGCCCTTGATCGTGTGCCTCCCTTTGATCCACGTCAGACTGTCGTTGAATTGATACGTTTTATTACCTGTAAAATGCGGGCGTCCCGTACTATTGGTACTGATAAATGAACCATCACTAAAACTAAAATTCGGAATACCGCCGAGCAGCGGAGCCTTTGGCAAGCCCGTCAATCCAATCGATTGCGTGATTTGTGCCCCCTGCTTCGCTAATGGATAATCCTGCAAAACGTCATTGATAGAGTAGCCCGCACGAAATTCATTGATTAAATTCGGACGCAAAATCCAGTTGTATGAACCCGCCAGATTGCGAACTTTCGTACTGTTGGAATATTGCCCAAATTTCGTGTTGAAGCTGCCGCCACCGTCCGTGCCAACCGTTTGAATATTCTTGTGGGTGTAGCGAACAAAAAATTTCTGGTTGTCATTAAAATTATGATCACCGCGAAGATCAAATCCATTTGCGGAGTAAACGTTGGTCGCGCTCGACACAAAATTTGGTTTATTGATCGCGGCTCCGGTAGCCTGATTCTGTTGGACATAAAGCAACTCCAACACTTTCATCGCCGCCGGATTCACAGGGATTTGATTGTTAGTATATGTACCGCCAGTGAATGGATTTTTAATCGCAGTCGTCAGTGAAGAAAGGTCGCCTTTGCGGAAAGCATCAGGCGGAACAATCTGGTTGATCGGCAACGGATCGCCACGACGTACGCCTTCGTAATCAACAAAGAAAAATGTTTTATTCTTCGCGTCGTAGACTTTCGGAATGCTCAATGGCCCGCTGAGCGCTCCCCCAAAGCTATTGGCGTGTCCGGGAAAATAAATGCGCTGGCCGTTGGCGACCGGGCCGAACGGATTCGTCGCGTTCAGTTTATTATTTTGATGAAACAAAAAACCCGCGCCGTGATAAGCGTTTGCACCGCTTTTTGAAATCGTCGTGACGTCGCTGATCTGTCCGAACTCTGCATTATTATTGATCGAACTCACTTTGAATTCGGCGATCCCTTCGACTGATGGAAACAAATCGCGCACCGCCGCGCCTCCACGTACACTCTGGGTTGAGATGCCATCAATCGAATAGGAAGTCGTGTACGGTTGTCCACCTGCGACGGAAATATTTCCGCTACGATCCTGTTGCACGCCGGGAGCCATCGTCGCTATGACAATCGGACTCGGCGAAGTCGTCGCGCGAAAATTCAGCGCGAGACCATTAATTTCCGCCCCAGATTTTGAATCCGCAATCGTCGGAGTTTCGCTGGTAATCGCGCTGTTGGCGACAATATCTACGCGCTCAGAAGTTGTCGCAGTTTCTACACGAACATCCACGCGAACGGTTTGGCGTGCCAGCAATTCAACGGATCGCACAGCCTTAGCAAAACCTGTGACCGTAGTTTCAATGCTATACAAACCCGCATCAAGATTGGCGACAAGATAATTTCCTTCCGCGCTGGTTGTGACTGTACGGGTAGCTTGCGTGTTACGGCTGGTCAACACCACGGTGGCGTTCGGCAGGACTGCTCCCGTTGGATCCGTGACAGTTCCGGTGATAGTTCCGTAGGTGGATTGCGCACGAACCGCCTGCGTACTTAAAATAATTACCAGCGCGAACAGACATCCGGCGCGGCTCAAGTAATTTTGGTTTCGCGTGATCGTCCAGTTGATCATTTAATTTCTCCTTGGTAGTGTTTTTAGAAGTTGATAATGAGCTTGTGACCTTATCAGTGTAATGTTCGATAAACATTAAGTCGTAGTAAATTGCGACTTAATTGCTGAACTGAAAACATTCGCTCTTCAAGATTAGACGACAGGAATCGGTCACATAAAGTTCCGCATCAGACCTTATTTTTTTGCAAACGCGAATGCAATTTCCGGCTGAAATTAGTAATACTGGTGTTTAGTTGAATCTTTCGTTATTGAAGTTATAAAGCATAGCAGTGTCAATCAAGAAATACCACTCAAGCCCCTCCTCAACAGCGCTAACTTAAAACTATTATAGTGATGCCCTGCTCAATTCCTCTGACAACCCCAATTACCTTCGTTGAATCCAAGCTGTGACGAGATGTACAGACATTCGTGAAGACTCTGGTTGCACAATTCACTAAACTTGCACCGTCGTGATTTGCCACGTATAGTCATTTACGCATCCTATCGCAACATCGGGTTTATTATAAGGAGAAGCTAATGAATACAGACCGAGCAACAGATGGATTTACGGTGAAATTAGAAGCTGAAGCCAATTTGCCGACTGATTTTGGCGCTTTCAAAATTGCCGGATTCCGCAGCACTACCAGCGATGAAGAATTCGTCGCTCTCGTCAAAGGAAAAATTGAGGCTGACAAACCAACCTTAGTTCGCATCCATTCACAATGTCTGACCGGAGATGTCTTCCATTCACAAAAATGTGATTGCGGCCCGCAATTGCAACGTGCGATGGAAATGATCCAAGCCGAAGGTTCAGGCGTTATCGTCTACCAACAACAGGAAGGACGAGGCATCGGCATCGTCAACAAAATTCGCGCTTACGCCTTGCAGGATCAGGGTGCAGACACCATCGAAGCCAATGTCAAATTAGGCTTAGCCATTGACGCCCGCGAATATAATCAATGCGCTGAAGTTATCAAATTGCTAGGCGTCCAGCGTGTCCGTTTAATGTCGAATAATCCTGACAAAGTCTGCGCTCTGCGCAAGGCTGGACTCGAAGTCGTAGAACGAGTTCAACTCGAAGTCAAAACCTCCGCTTCCGCCGTCAAATATCTGAAGACGAAAAAAGAGCAGATGGGACATTTGCTGCAATTGAATGGAATCTTTTAGGAAGGGAGCAGGGAATAGAGAATAGGGATTAGCAGAATTTCGATTACGAATCTAATCCCTGTTCCCTAATCTCTACCCCCTCAACATGCGGTACACCACCTCTATCGGCAATCCCACCACATTGGAATAGCTGCCCTCAATGCGTTCAATGAAGCGTGCTGCCAAACCCTGAATCGCGTAGGCTCCGGCTTTATCGTCCGGTTCACCGCTGGCGGCATACCAGTTAATTTCTGCTTCGCTCATCTCCCTGAATTTCACTCTCGTAACTGCAACTTCGGTTTTCACTTCACCATTTTTGGCGAGGCTCACGCCCGTCAAAACTTCGTGCCAGTTGTTGCTCAGCAAATTTAGCATCCGCTTCGTATCATCAATATTGACAGGCTTTCCGGCAGTTTCATTGCCAATCACTACCGTCGTGTCCGCGCCTAAAACGATTTCGCCAGCTTGTGCTACAGCTAAAGCTTTTTCGCTTGACAGCCGAGCAACATAATCGTGCGGAGATTCATTCGGCAACTGCGTTTCATCAATATCTGCGACGCGGATACTAAAATTTATTCCCGCACTGCGCAGCAATTCAGAGCGACGCGGCGAAGCCGAAGCCAAAATAATTTCCGGAAATTTCATAAGCTAAAAAATGTGGAGCGGGTTCTTTACCCGCTCGAATTGGATATAAGAGCATCCAGAAAAAAGAATAATGGATCGGGTAAAGAACCCACTCCACATTTCTTGCCGAAAGTAACATTGGACATTGCAAATTGCATTGTCTACACTTGGCGCAGCCCTATTCCAACACAGAGGTTATTGCATGTCGAATCGGAAAAGAGCAGCTTCAATATTCATTATTTTCGCGTTTATTACGGCTCTCGCCTTTATTTATTTCCCGCTCAAAAATACCAGCGCACAACAACAAAATGATCGTGAGAAACTAGCCAAAATTCCTGCCGTGACCGGAACGCTTAAAGATCGCCTCGACAAAGATGATGGATACGCCGCCGCGCTTTTTTTCTCGGCTGACATCGGGGGCAATCTTGAAGTTTGCGGTTGCCCGATTCGCCCACTCGGAGGCGTCGCACGAAGGCTCGGCTACATCAACGCCTTCCGTCAGCGCAGCCCCGAAGCCGGAACAATAATGGTGGATGCGGGACATATTTTCAGCGACGAGTTGAATGAAACCGGAGAGCTGAATGCCGATGCCAAATTGATGAATGATTGGATCGTCCGCGCTAACGAACAGATGGATTTATCAGTCGTGAATTTATCGCATCGTGATTTGAAATACGCACAAAAAATCCTGGCTCCAAACGCTGCCTTGAAAGCAGAAAAAGCAACGCTCATTTCTGCCAACATCAAACCAGTGAATACAAAAATTGCGCCTTATGTCATCAAAACACTCACCGCCAAGCGCCTGAAAAAGCCCGTCAGGATTGCTTTCATTGGCATCAGCGAATTGCCTCCGTCGGACAAAAAAGATTTCATTGCGCAACTTGGCTTCACTTTTGAAGACCCGCTCGAAGCTGCGAAAAAAACGCTCGCTGAAGTGAAAGACAGAGCTGATTTATACGTCATTGTCGGATATTTCAAAGGCGGTACGGCGAACAAATTAGCGCTGCAAAATCCTGAACTGGATTTAATTATTGCCTACGATGATCGCGGCCTGGTCGCCGATCCGAAACAGGTGAATAACGCGCTGGTCGTGTGGGCTTCGCGGCAATCAAAATATTTGGGCGAACTGCGATTTTATGCTGATGCTACGGGGCAAATCTCACATTTCACCAATCGCTATGTTGACCTCGACAGCGTGATTCCCGACGATCCAGCGATGCTGGAAATGACGAAAAAAGCCCGCGCTGAGATTGGTATCGTCCAGCAAAGAATCGCCGAAGAAATCGCCGCCGCGCATGCCGCTGCAACAAAAAATCAGGCGGCAATTTATACAACTTCAGAAACCTGTGCGAAGTGCCATTCGCAGGAATATGAAAAGTGGAAAACGACGCGCCATTCGCACGCGTTCGCTGGACTCGAAACAAAAAATCGCACCTTCGATAAGGCTTGTGTCGGATGCCATTCGGTGGGCTTTCAGAAGCAAGGTTTTCTCAACATCAAAGCCACTCCGCAATTTGCCAACGTGCAATGCGAAGCGTGCCACGGCCCTGGAGCCGCACACGCTGCGATGCCGAAAAAAGGTGAATATCAAACGCCGTCTACGCCTTCCATGTGCATCACTTGCCACGACCGCGAAAACAGTCCCGACTTTGTGTTTGATAAATATTGGCGCGAAGTTTCGCATGGAAAGAAATGAAAAAATAGACCACAGATTTGGCGGATCATACCGATTCTCACTGATCTGATTTTGATCCGCGTAAACCCGCATAATCCACCAAAGCTGTGGTCTATTAATATAATTTATGCTCGAAGAAATCCCTGATCTCGCCGCCGCCTATCCCGAACTGGCTCAACTCAAAGCCGCCAACGAAGCATTACGCGAGCGCGGTCAACATTGGCTCTTCTCAACCTTTGAAAAAATTGCGCAGACCATCCCAGACCTGCAAATTGGTCAACAGGATTGGCAATTTGAAGTTGATCGAAATGTCATGATCGGCGTGCGAAGGGGAATCCGTTTCCGTGACCAAACATTGACGATTGAAGTCGGCTGGCCTCGCGAACAAGCACACGGCATCGTCCCCGATTTGGGCTTGGCCCGCGCTCGCATCAGCCATAGCCCGAACATCACGATTGATGCGAATTTATTAGATGTTTTGACGCTCAGGAAAGAAAAAGATAGCGATGAAGTAAATTGGTATAAGCTGAAAAATAATCAGGCGGGTGAGAAAATTACGGAGGAAATTTTGCAGGAATATTTAGCGAAATTGACAGTCGTGCTTTAACCCGCTTTGTATGCTAAAATTTATACGGAACATACCCTTCCCATTTCCACGGCGTAGACTTATCTCTAATTACTGTTTCCAATAACTCCTTAAAAATACTGTCTCCATTTGAACTTCGCCATCAGGATCATCGCAATCTTTTTGTCAGGAAAGGCAACGACATGATTTTCCCAGCCGTCGTCGTGTCCTTCTTTGAAATACGCTTTGCCGTATGGTGTCTGGAACAATCCCCAGCCGATCCCGTATGCCAATTTAATCGCTCGATTTTCTTCGGTTGTTTCAGGTGACAGCGTAGGAAATTGCGCTTTAGAATAAATCTGAATCTGCGGCGACAGCATGAGTTCTTTCGCCCGTTTGGTAATTCCCTTGCCTTGCATCAACGCTTCCATAAAACGCGCAAAATCGCTGATCGTTGTATCCATTGAGCCAGCGGCACGGACACCTCCACGTTGTTTGTGACCGAGCGGCTGTTCTTTTTCATCGTAGCCAAGCGCCAGATCATTTTTAAATTTTTCATCCCACGTCATGCTGGTGCGTGTCATTCCGAAGGGTTTGAAAACGTGCTCCTGCATCATCTCGCCGACATCTTTTTTAGTAATGGCTTCGACGACAAATTGCGCCAGATTTATGCCTTCGCCGGAGTAAGCGTACTTCGTCCCCGGCGTGAATTTGATGTCCAGTTTTTCGTCAGGATTCAGGAAGCGAAAATTCGGAAACCCAACTGTATGGCTCAGCAGCATGCGCATCGTAATCAATTTGTATCGTTCATCCGAAGCCAGGCCTTTATATTTTTCGTACTCCGGCAACGGCTTCGGGAAATACTGATAAATCGGCTTGTCGAGATCAAGAATTCCTTCCGCTACGAGTTGCATAACCGTGTAGGCAAAAACTGATTTCGTGAAGGATGCGCCGTACATCACCGTGTTTTCGGTCAACGGCTTTTGCTCTTCCTTGTTGCGAAAGCCAAAGCTTTTGACATAAGCAATTTTGTTATCGTTAATGATCGCAACGCTCAGCCCCGTGACGTGTGCTTCTCGCATCAGCCGTGTCACGGTTTGCTCAACTTCGGAGGTTGAGATACGGCTGCCGTCCAGCCGTTTGAGCTGAACATTTTGTGCAAACGAAGTGATTGTCAAAATAAAACTCAAAAGAATAATGACCGTTTTGAACTGCTTCATTCTTTGTTTTCCTACGTTTGTTCGTCACCTACAGCGACGGTTTTTATTCGTTTCACTTCCTAGCGATTCTCGCCTAGCTATATTGTCGGTCGCCGTTGGCGGCATAGATTGAGTTTTCAATTCACTGATAAAATTTTCCTAGTTTTGAGCGGCTTCCGGGTTTACATCAATTTCTTTTTCAGCGAGTTGAAATTTGAGACCGACTTTTTTGAACCACCAACCAATCTGTGCCTGAGAATACGTTTTCGCATCTACAAAGACAATTTCGTGATTGCCGTTTTTTTCCTCAATTATGATTTTCCAATCAATTGATGATCCCGTATCTGACTCGTGAAATTGAGTTTGTTTTTCAAGAATCTTACCAATCAATACAGTTCGATGCGCCCCAATATTATTACTTTGCTGATAGTGAATGCTCGCGAACGCGCCAATAAAAATTGCGATAATCAAGCAGAAGATTATCGCGCCAATCCAGTTACCCAACCTATCTTCTTTTTGACTGAAAAACTTCTTCAGCATCGGTATTAAATGAAAACCGTAGGTCATTATTTCACTTCTTCACCAACATATTCCTTCAAATAAGTATTTCCCTTGTATTCCATTTCCTGATGGATGCCGATTTTTGAGGTGTAGTATCCGCGTGCTGTTTGTTGTTTTAATTCAGCAAAAAATTGCTCTTCGGGAAGCTTGGGATTTTGTTCATTTTTCGCCATCGCAGCGACTACGGCTATTTGTTGTTCGGGAGTGGCGTTTAGGAATAATTTTCCGTGCATTTTCTGGCTGAGGGCATCAACCAATTTTAATCCGGTGCGCCATTGCGTACGCGGTTCGTTCGTGAAGCCTTCGGCTAAGGTCGCGTCAATGTAGGCAGCGACCTTGGCGGCACGCGCTCCCGGCGAATGTTCGTCGGTGGGGATGATGATTTCCGTCAATTCATCCACCAGCTTAAATTCATGCGGCGTGAAAAAAAGATGCGCTTTAGCTTTGGGTTTTACCTGACTGAAAGCGGGGACGGCTACCGTAACGGCAGCCGTCGCTTTCAGCATTTCGCGTCGTGTGACGAATTTTTCTTTCACGAATATCCTTTGTCTCGAAACGCGAACAGATACAGTCCGGCTCCGACGTATGGAATTAATAAAATCAAGACAAGTAAAACGATTTTGGTCGTGAGGTCACGCCGTGAATTCATCACATCCGAAATCGCCAGGATGTCGAGGATGATGGCTCCAATTGAAAATAAAGAACTGAACATATTGCTATCCTCCTTGTGAATAACTGCTTCCAAAATTGATTACGAAACAATCTGCGCAAGAGTTCAGCCTCAATTCAAGAAAGAAATAAATTAGACAGGATTAACAAGATTTGTTGCAGGATTAACAGGATTATTTTTAGCCGTAAGTACTACCTGTAAATCCTGAGAAAATCTTGTCAATCCTGTCTAAGTATTTTCTATGCCCCCAGTTTAGCTTTCACCAATCCGCTGACAATTTTGCCGTCTACGGCTTGTCCTACCAATTTCGCCATCGTCGCTTTCATTACTAAGCCCATTTGCTGTGGAGAATTCGCGCCAGTTTCGGCAATCGCTTCATCTACACATTTGGCAATCGTAGCTTCGTCCACGGCGGCGGGTAAATACTCCTCAATAATTTTCAATTCGGAAGCTTCCTTGTCGGCTAATTCCTGCCGTCCGGCGTTCGTGAATTGCTCAATGCTGTCGCGGCGTTGTTTGACGAGGCTTTGCAAAATCTTGATTGCTTCGGCTTCATCAAGCGGAGCCATTTTATCAATTTCTTTGTTCTTGAGCGCAGTCTTGACCATTCGCAATGCTGACAGCCGTTCCGCGTCTCTGGCTTTCATGGCAGTTGTGATGTCCTGCGTAATTTTTTCTATTTGAGTCATATTTTTTCCTTTATTAATTCTTCGACGAATATTTTCAACGCAAAGGGTCAAGGGGTCAAAGGAACAAGGTACACTTTCATTTTCAGAACTTTGATCCCTTGCCCCTTTGACTCTTTGCGTTAGTATTTTTCAAGTCACGTCACAAGTGCAAAATTAAGAGTTCGCGTCGCTGAATCAGCTTCGACTAATGACAGTGATAGCGTTTGCCCTAATAATATTTCTCGTTCATTAATCCGAAGTGTAGCTCCATCGCGTGAAAGCTCTGATTCAGATTTATCCCCGAAAACATTCAATGGAAGTTTCGTCCGCATCGGTGGATCAGCAATTTGGACGACGACGGAATCTTCGCGTAAGCCAATGACCAACGCAGAAAATTGCTCGCCCTGATGATCCTGCATCAATCGCGCTTCGGCAAAATCTACGATAGCAGTTTCAAGTTTATGGCTCCGCGATTCCGATTCACTCATTACTTGTGGCAACCGCTGAAGCGCTTCCAGCAAACTTTCTGAAGGTTGATTGCCGTTCATCAATTCGACTAATAAATCCAGCGCGTAACGATCTGCTAATCGGCGCAGCGGCGCGGTGACGTGCGCATACGTCGAAGCAATCGCGGCGTGGGCGGAATGCCTTGGAGCTTTCCCCTGAAACATCAAATATCGCGCTCCGCCATTGACTCGCGCCGCCTGTTGAAGCATGACGGAATCAATGGGATCGTGTGGATTCAAGCTCCGCACAAATTCGTCGTAGCGCATTTCATCAGGCCAGTTGACGTGCAAAGCCTGCGCCGCCAGGTGCAGTGTTCGCAATTTATCATCACGCGGCGGATCAAGCGTCCGCAGCAATCCGACTTCGTGAGCAATCATCACTTGCGCGGCGCTGATGCCGGTCATCAAAGAAATCTGCGCATTCCAATCTTCGACTTCCGTTGATTCTTCAAACGCGAGTCGGTAGCCATACAAAGCCGTCGCCCATCGTTCCACCTGTTGTGCTGGAATTCGTAAACTAATGCCGTGGCGTTCGACTTCTAATTGTTGTCGTTTGCGTCCAATTTCTTCCAATAATGTTAGTGATAATGACCATTCCTGATTGGCGAGATGACCGCTGCCAGCAGCGATTCGCTCAGCCTCCAAATGTTTGCTAACATCTGGATAAGAAAGTTTGGCGCGGCTCATCACCAACGAACGAGCGATGCCTACCGAAACAACTTCTCCATGCAGATCAAGTTCAAAATCAAAAACAATCGCGGGACGAATTTGGTTTGGGAGCAGGCTCGCCGCGCCTTCGCTGATGGTGTTTGGATATAAAGGAGTCCTGACATCAGGACTGTAATATGTGTTTCCGCGTCGCCACGCTTCCTGTTCCAAATCGCTGCCACGATCTATCCAAAATCCAACATCGGCAATCGCATAACGAACGCGATAGCCGGACGGCAAGCGATCTGCCCAATACGCCTGATCCAGATCAAGACTGGTCGGAGGATCAATCGTAATGAAAGGAGTTGCCTGCAAATTTTCAAAACTTGCAGTCGCTGGATTCCGCTGCGCTAATTGATTTGCTGCCTCCAATACCTCAGGAGAAAAATCACACGGGAGCTGTAAGCTGTCACGAATATTTTGAAAATCTTGATTAATATCAGGTTCGATGGAGTTCATAAGGGTTGCTGACTGCTTAATAAGCCAATCTCTCATATAGTATTACAAAAGTATTGCACTACGAAATTTGCGTTTTTTCTTTTGCAAAAATGTTATTCGGCGTGTACATTGAGCTTAACTTCATCGAATATTAGTTTTAGAAGTTTTTAGTTTCCAAGGATGTCCTTAAAAATGGACAGGATAAATAGTAATGGTCTGGTGAAAGAAACTGGAGACCTCACTTCCTTCAAGAATTTTTCACAACCCGATAGTTAACTGAAATAAGCTACCCCCTATAGTTTTATGACAAGTAACCTCATCAGTCTGTTTCGCTTTTCACAGCTCCCTGTGATTGCCCTCGGATTAATTCTGGCAGGAGTCGGATTATTTTTCTGGGCGACTCCGGGATTGGTGCGTTCTTTCGGCAATCAAACCTGGCCTAGTGTTAATGGTCGGATTACTGATTCGCGCTGGCATAATAAAATCATTGGGCAAAGCGCCTTACGTCCAACTTCAAAATTCATTCCTAAAATAGAATATTCTTATTCTGTCAACAGCTCTGAATACAAAGGTACGACGATCAGCCTTGATGCTTTCGAGGATTTCGACCGACTAACCGCAAAAACCAAACTGGAGCAATACGCCACCGGACGTGAAGTCAAAGTGTTTTACGATCCCAACCATCCTGGCGTCAGTTGTCTGGAAGTGGAAAAGCCTTCCCTGCTTAATGTCGTCGCGTTAATCCTTGGCATCGTCGCGTTCTTTTCTGCCTTTACAATGATGAAACAGGCGGTCCATCCTACCGCGATAGCTCTCACGGCTTCACCAAAAACTTACTAATTCCCTGCTGACAATCTTCGGTCATTCGTGCGATAGCATTCACATCAATTGCGGCTTTGATAGATTGCTCAAAGCTCAATGCATCAATTTGATAGAGCAGCCGTTTCGTTAAGGCGACGGCTGAAGCACTGACGTTGAGATACCCTGAAGCTATTTTTTCAACTTCTTCATTCAAATTATTTTCATCGCAAATCCGATTAATAAGCCCAGCCTGCAAGGCTTCTTCAGGGCTGATTGAGCGGGCGCTGGTCAACCATTCAAACGCAATTTTTTCACTCACATTCCGACGTGCGATGACTGACACTATCGCTGGAACAAATCCGATGCGAGTTTCGGTGTAGGCAAATTGCGCAGTGCGAGCTGCTACAATCACATCACACGCCGAAGCCAGTCCGGCTCCCCCCGCTAAAGCTCGTCCGTGAACTGCCGCAATAACGGGTTTGCCAAGGCGACGAATTTGCAAAAATAAATCGGCTAGTTGTGAAGCGTCTTCAATGTTTTCAAGAATTGAAGCCTGTGAGATTTTTTCGATTTGAGCGAGGTCAGCTCCCGCGCAAAAATCTTTGCCAGCAGCACGAATCACGACGACAAGGACATCAGTGTCAGCTTCGGCTAGTAATAACGCCTGCTTCAATTCCTGAATTAATACCTCTCCCAGCGCATTTCGTTTTTCAGGACGATTGAGCGTGATAAACGCAATTGAGTTTTCAGAATGGTAAATAATTTGCTGAAAGGTATTCATAGCAATCGTGAAGTTATCACGATCATGCAAGCAGTAAAAGTCGAGGTCGCGCTTTATACGCGACCCCGACTATTCGGGGAAATGACAACCAAGATGAGGTTAGTCGTCAAATTCAGGAAATTGTGTGAGATTGAAAAAAATCCAAAAATCCTAACTCCGCTCTGCCTTCTCAAATCCCTTTCGGGCACAGAACGGAAGATACGTTGAAGTTTTCCTGAAGTTATGATGGAGAAATGCCAACTTTATGGCGGCTTTAATTATTTTGATCGTTGGAATTTACCCCCGATTCCGTTTATAGTTGTCGTTTGTTTTCGGCGCCCCGTTTCAGCCGTCGCGTATCTTGCACCGCTCCGCGCTGTAATAAATTAGTAGCTTGCATTTTTAATGGCTCAATCAGCATTACAACTTGAACGAATCCTCCAGCGTGACGTGCGCTCGGTGGCGCGAGCGATTACGAATATTGAAAATGAAGTTCCGACTTCGATTGCGCTGCTGAAAAAACTTTTTCCGCACACGGGCAAAGGACTCACGATTGGAATTACGGGTGCGCCGGGAGCCGGCAAATCTTCACTCGTAGATAAATTAGCATTGCAATATCGCGCGCTGGAAAAATCAGTTGGGATTATTGCGGTTGACCCTTCCAGCCCGTTTTCCGGCGGCGCGTTGCTGGGTGATCGCATTCGGATGCAAACGCTGGCGACAGACCCAAATGTCTTCATTCGTTCGATGGCGACGCGGGGAAACTTAGGTGGATTATCCCGCGCAACTGTTGATGCCGTTGCGGTTTTGGATGCTGCCGGATACGATAGAACTTTGGTCGAAACGGTCGGCGTGGGGCAAGACGAAATTGATATTGTGAAAACGGCTGATGTCTGTGTAGTCGTTTTGGTTCCTGGAATGGGTGACAGCATTCAGGCAATTAAAGCCGGAATCATGGAAATCGGCGACATCTTCGTCATCAACAAAGCCGAACGTGATGGTGTAGATCAAACCGAGCGCGAATTGCTCGGAATGTTGGAAATGACGATGCGCGAAGATGGTTGGCAACCTCCGATTGTCCGCACCGTCGCCACTGAAAATCGCGGACTTGATAAGCTGGTCGAAGCCATTGAAAAGTATCGCCTTCACTGGCTGGATCACGCCACTGATAATGTCAAACGTACTGCCATCGCCGAGCATCGTTTACTTGAAATCCTGCGTGAACAACTGCTACGACGCGCTTTGAAATCACTGGATCAGTCACAGCTCAAATTTTTCGCTGAGGAAATTGCCAGCAAAAAAAATGACCCGTATAGCATCGCGGAACAAATAATTTCTTCGTCATCAAAAAATATGCCTGACTCATCATCCAACTTATCCGTCAAAATTAATCATCTTGGCATCGCCGTCAATTCACTCGACGAATCCCTTAAATTCTGGCGCGACGGAATGGGATTGGATTTACACGACATCGAAGTCGT
>JAYVRW010000165.1:0-21095 GCA_043775925.1 Blastocatellia bacterium | reverse complement strand
AGTTGGCACTGATAGAAACGTCGAGGTCGGTTCCTTTAATATTCAAGTTTCCACCGCTGGCTTCCAGCAGTAGACTGGAAAGAATCGGGATCGTATTTTTCTTTTCCACTACTCCCTGAATGAAATTTAATTCCTTGAGGAAACCTGATTTGCTAATCTTAATCTGCATTTTACTTTCTCCTTAAAGTTTCTGCCTTTTACTAATCAAACTAATACTTAAATTATCTATTTATATCTAGTAGTAGTAGTAGTGCCTGTGGAAATGTGGAAATATCTGTGTAAGTTATTATAAAATAATTAGTTTACTGTATAAAATTACTGTGGAAAAGGTTGTGGAAAAAATGTTATTAAAATTTAAAACTGTGGAAAATAGTCAAGTCATCCAAAGTTATCCACAGTTTCCACAAGCTATCCACAGGGCATGAAGTGGATAATATAGCTAAGTCTATTTGCAACTAGCAATTAAGCTGTTAATAAGCCTGTGGAAACTCCCTTTTTGTTCATTTAACTCACTAATTTTACTAATGCTGTGCATGACAGTTGTATGGTGTTTTCCACCGAATTCCCGGCCAATTTCCGGGAGGCTTGCCTTCGTTAAAAGCTTACAAAGATACATTGCAACCTGACGAGGAACAGCGATATTTCGAGTGTTTGATTTTGATTTCAGATCAGCAACTCTCATGTTGTAATACTCGGCGACAACCTTCTGGATGGTCTCGATGGTCACCGCTCGCTCTTCTTCATCAACGATATTTCGGAGCGCTTCCTGAGCCAGAGAAATTGTAATTGGTTCCCCGCGAAGTGACGAAAGCGCTGTCAGTCGAACCAGTGAACCTTCCAATTCCCGGATATTGGATTTGATTTTGCTGGCGATAAACATGGCTACGCTGTCGGGCAGATTGATGTTTTCGGTCTCAGCTTTCTTTCTGAGAATCGCAACTTTAGTTTCAAGATCGGGTGGTTGAATGTCGGCGATTAATCCCCATTCAAATCTGGAGTGAAGACGTTCTTCGAGAGTTGGAATTTCTCGCGGAGGACAATCCGAAGATATTACGATCTGCTTTTGGTTATCATAAAGAGCGTTGAAAGTGTGAAAGAACTCTTCCTGTGTCCGCTCTTTTCCGGCGATGAACTGAATATCATCAATCAGTAAAATATCAATTGAGCGATATTTTTCACGGAAAGTCATGGTCTTGTCATAACGAATCGCATTAATGAGTTCGTTCATGAACTTTTCAGCCGAGATATAAGAAAGTCTCAGATGGCGATTATTATTCTTAATTCGTTGCCCCAGCGCACACATTAAATGTGTTTTTCCGAGCCCGACTCCGCCATAGACGAAAAGTGGGTTATACGTTTTAGAGGGAGCTTCGGCGACAGCAAGTGCAGCAGCATGCGCAAACTGATTACAGGAACCAACTACGAAATTATCAAAGGTATACCTGGGATTCAGTGGAAGGTCTAAAGGTTCGAGGTCTACGAAGTCGGTTAACGAATTATTTGAATGAGCAACTGGCGTGGGGGGCGCGGGTTGTGGAGTATCTTTAGGTGGCTTTAGTGATTTCGAATCTTGAAATTCAGTTTTGGGAGCATCAGGAGCAATCTCAAAAAAGATTGGCTTATTGCTAATTTGGTTTTCTTCGAGAGCTTCGTCAAGAATATCGCGGTAATTATTTAGAATCCAATCTTCAAATACCCGGTCAGGTACTTTCAGATAGATTCCAGCTTCTTCTTCTTTTAGAAAAGAAATAGGCTTAAACCAAGTGGTGAAGCTTTCATGATTTATTTTTTTCTCAATTGTTGAGAGAACTGATTCCCAAACAGAAGAAGGTTGCATAGTTACTCCGCGATGCAGCGATGAATATTAAAACTAAAAGACCGGAAAAATGAATCGCTATTCAATTATCAAAATGGCACAGCTATTTGAACTGCAGAGACTACGAAACGCGACACCGTGTAGTTTGTAAACTGCTGTAAAATATGTATTTAACGCGGTGCAGAAAGCTGACCTACAATAAAATGAGGCTACCATAGCAACAGATTGATTGCAAGGTTGGGAGTTCAGTTTCGAGTTTCGGGGAAGAACGAATTGCTTGGTTTCCTCGAAACTCAAAACCCGAAACTCGAAACTGAAAATATGACATTTATAAGGATATAAAGTGCTAAATGAAATAAAAATATAATAAAATTATTAAACGGTTAAAAAATGTAGTTGACACGGAAAATAAAACATGTAGAATTACCAACGTTAATGAATCTTCCTCACATCCGGCTTTCACTACCTTGAAGATTTGTTATCCACACGGATTACTTGGCTTTCCATACCTTTGGATAATTTTCTTA
Source organism: Blastocatellia bacterium (assembly GCA_043775925.1). GTDB lineage: Bacteria > Acidobacteriota > Blastocatellia > RBC074 > RBC074 > JAFDVL01. Next base: position 18,752 of record JAYVRW010000165.1, on the reverse strand, counting down.
TAGAAAACATTCAGCTAAGTATTTTTCCCAAAAGTCACATCACTGGAATTTCGTTTATTGGTCATCACTATTGTGATAGGGGTTTGGTTAATTCCAAATTACTAAAACATTAAAGTTGATCCTTCAAGCATTACTAATTTTTTTGAAGGATTAGATACCTTAGTGTGACCGTAACGTATTTCACAAATAAGACAATATTTCGAACAACATTAAGGAGATTTTCGAATGCGAACCTCACATAAACTCACACGTTTATTTTTTGCCTTGTCAGCGCTCGTCGTGTTGGCAGCTTCAGCTTTTGCCGGTCCAGCACCCACCAACATTGGTGTTAGCGATCAAAAAGCTGGATCATTTTTAGTTTTCCCCTATTACAACTCAAAGAGCGGTGCTGACACACGTTTAACCATCAGCAATACTGGTGATCAAAGCATTGGTGTCCACATGTTCTTTATCGGCGCAGATTGTGCTCAGGCTGATCAGGTTGTCTGCCTGACGGCAAATGCCAGCCAATCATTCCTGGCTTCAGAGTATGATCCTGAAAATACAGGATACTTGATGGCGGTGGCCGTTGATAGCACTGGTTGCCCAGTAAAATATAACGGATTGATTGGCAACGCTTTCGTCAATGACGGAAATTATGTTGGCAACTACGGTGCAGAAGCTTTTTGGCTGCACAATCAAACAGGTGTAGTTTGTGACACCAACAATTGGACCGCTACTCTTACCTTTAATGGTAACTGTGGACTCGGTGGATATGACTATCAGCCGAATCAATTCGTTGCTGAAATTCAAAGTCCAAATGATTCAGTTGGACAGAGAATCATCATGGCGGGCATTACTGGAAACGTAAACACCAGCTCATTAAGTGGTGCCGGTCAAGTCGGTATCGGTGTTGCGTACAACGATGGTGAGAAGCCAGGTAGTTATTCCAGTCCATTCTCTGGTTCCTGCTTGAGAAGTTTCATTATTGATACCAAGACGCCTCGCGTTCCTGGTGGTCTCGGAACTCAAGTCGGTGTGAATAACAACGCTTTGATTCCTTCAGGACGTACTGGAACATTGAAATGGAATACTTCTGGTTCAGTTGGTCTGATCCTGACATCAAAAGTCAGCCCCAACAAATGGTCTGGAATCCGTACACTCCACAAAACTGCAACTGCTGCAGCAAACACGTTAGTAATCCCGATCTTCCAGGGAGGCTGCTAATTAATTTTAGTAGTTAATATCAAAAAGGGTGAAAGCGAAAGCTTTCACCCTTTTTCTATTAGTTCAATAAACTTTAGTTTGTTAATGCTCTCGGCAAAATAGGTATCTTGTGAGAAGCCCCATCAAACTGATGTTTGTTGACTTTTTAGTTAATTGGATTCGCCTGGTGGATGATTATCAAAATCAAGTGGCTCAATAGTTTCCTGATCCAGGCTATTAACGAATTGAGCAAATAAATCCATATCATAATCGCACTCACGCGACATCTCTTCGCGGATGGCGTGAAGTTCTTCTAAAAATCTTGGTCTGGTGTACATTTAATCAAGAATTAAAAATTCAGGCGTAATGACTTCAGGTGAGAAGAATCCAGCCGCAGTGTTGAATAATTTTACTCGTGCCTGTTTATGGACATTGGCTAAATATCCAAAGTTCCAGGTGACGACGAAATCTATTTTGTGAAACGAAGCTAGTGCCATGTGCAAAGCGTCTCCCAGATATTTCCGATGAAAAATTCCACGTGAGATGTAGCCTTCCGCCAGAATCGCGGCTTCTTCAGTGATTTCCAATTGGTTGATTTCCTTAATTAAGGAAAGATAGCTTTTGCGATACGGCTCACGGGTTCGATTAACTTCAGCTTGTACTAAAGGCGAAATAAAAACTTTGTAATGTTTCATTTCGTGTTCCCACCAGCGAATCGTCAGATCACGACGAAAAGAATCTCCTTTATCAAGATAAGCTCCGATGACAGAAGTTTCTAAATAAAGCGTAGTCATCAATCCTCAATTCGAGACAACTTTTTCAATCCGATTACTTTGAGGGGTTAAGGTGAAAGAAAATTTTCTTAAATCAATTTGAACCTTAAAATGACGCAGAAAATCACCGCCAAGAATTCCATGTTGTTCAAATCCTGAAGTTTCATTGACGGGGTCAAGGTTCAGGATCAAGGCCCGCGCATTTTTTTGGCGTAATCCATTCACGGTTAAAGTGGATAATCCAACTGCTTCAACGTCATCTTCAATCCCGGCGGCTCCAATGACACGAAAAGAGGTATTTTTGATTTTCAGGTTTTCAAGATTATGTTTTTTGACGGCAGCTTTGGAAATGACAGTCGTGCTGGCTCCAGTGTCTACAATAAAATTCAGTGGTTTGTCGTGACCTTCAATTAAGCTTTCGGCGCTGGCTAAACCACCGCTGGTGCTTCTGAGCGGAATCGTAACAACTTCGGTTGGAATAGTAGAAACCGGGTCATTAGTTGCTGAGTCCTCTTTCAAAGGAGTTCGATCCAAAATAATGATTTTTTCTTTGTAATCAATTGTGACAGCGTAGCTCGAGAGTACAGACAACCCAATATAACCATCTGCACGTTCATTAGCCGGGGCGTCTTCCGCCGAATGAACAGTGCGGATATAAGTTGGGACAAGATCAATTTTGGCATCCCCAATCGCCATTGCATCAATGACACCATAAATAATGGCGAATGAACCATTCCCTCCGACAGCGCGAGCAGAACCACCTTTGGCGACAGCTTTAATTCCGAGCTTTTCAGCCGCTTTATCTGAAATTACAGAGAGGCTGGCGCCTGTATCAATGACAAAATTAAGATTTTCTTTGTTGTTGACTCTAACTTTAATGAAAGGGCGATTGCCGTGAATCTCAAAAGGGATGGTCACAATATCAGGACCGCTCGGACGATGTAATTTGGTCGTCCCTAAATATCGGTAAAAACTAATCAGACCCAGAATTCGAGAGCGTCGTTCCTCATCGGTTTTCGGAGAAATGGACAGATAGCTTTGATAGGCATCTGCGGCTTCTCCGTACTGTTCAAGTCTGGAGCAGATTCTTGCCAGTGTCACAAAATAGTCTGGATCACGCGATTCAATAGATAAAGCCCGCTTCATGAATTCATAGGAATTCTTAGTCCGATGTTCGTAAAAACTAACTTCGGCAATTCCAGCCAGAGCTAAATGGTCGCGCTCATTCAGTTTAAGAGAAGTTAGAAATGACTCGACCGAGTTGCGAAAATCTCCACTGCGAAGTAACGCTGTTCCCATCAAGCTGAAAGCTCGTCCATTAAGCGGATCAACCGCGATGACCTGAGAAGCTTCATCGAAACAATCGGTATACTTATTTTGTTTGAGCAAAGAGAAACTCAATCCGAGGCGAGCATCTTTATCATCCAGATTGCGAACCAGTAAGTCACGATAAAACTGTTCGGCTTTATCAAAATTACCCGCACGAATTTCCCGTTCAGCTTTTTTGATAACGCTGCCACGAGATTCAGCCAGGACAGGAGAAAACAGGAGAGATACAATGACGACAAGAAACAAAGGCTTCATACATCACCTCCGAAAGAAAACAAAAAACTACTTCAAAATTTCGCCAGTTTTATTTGACCAGAGCAAAAGGTCTAATTCATCAAAGTCTATCTTAATCCTGTCGGCGAAATTAAGCATTAATTCTTCAACAGTAAGGTACTTTTTTTTGGTGGAGGGAGGAAGCGGAGAATCAATCAGATTTATTTCATGCAGTGTTCTGAGGATATGTTTGTCGAGAATTGCATACCCGCGATAGCCAATATTCCTGAGAAAATGACTCGCTTCTTTGTCTCCAATTCCCTTGATCCCTTGATTGGCAGCAAAAAAATCTCGCCTTCCAATCCGATCATCTCCAAATGAATCAAGCTTCTGGCGAATGTTCATCGAACATTCCTGCTGCAAATATTTTCTGGTATGGATGATGTATCCGGCACGCGCACGCGGATAGCGATGCGAACCAACCAGTTTATTTTCAATCTGAAGATGAGAACCTTTGGGTAAAGATTTGCGAACTTTCTCAAGAGAATTCAACCCCATTCGTGCACTACATCCGGCAGTGAAGATGCAAAATACTAATTCTTCAAACAATTTTGCATCGCTAGCAGATTTTCTGATGGCAGCGAATTCAGCTAGACGACTTTGAATAGCTTCGCGTTTTGATTCGTAGCCGGATAATAATTGTTCGATTACAGCCCCAGTTTTTTCCATTTGTCATCAACGGTTTTTTGTACTTCGGCGCTGGTATTATTTTCCCTGGGCCAGCGTCGGTGGAATCCCTCGGCTTTCCATTTGCGCGTCGCGTCTACACCCATTTTTGAACCATAGCCCATTTCGCGTGAAGCGTGATCCAGCACATCAATCGGCCCCATCATGAATTGGATGTCTCGTTCAGGATCAATATTATTAAGAGCTTTCCAAGCGACTTCACTATGATTTTGCACGTCTACGTCTTCGTCAACGATGACTATACATTTCGTAAACATCGCTTGTCCAAGTCCCCAGATGGCATTCATGATTTTTCGTGCGTGTCCCGGGTATTGTTTGCGGATTGAGATAATCATGCAGTTATGAAAAACGCCTTCAAAAGGCAAACTGACATCTACAATTTCAGGGAACTGGCGCTTCATCACGGGAAGAGTGACACGAGTAATCGCCCATCCCATCCAACAATCTTCCATGGGAGGTTTGCCAACAATCGTCGCCTGATAGATTGGATTTTTACGATGTGTGATTGTCGTGACATGAAAAACTGGATAAGGTTCTTCGAGCGTATAAAATCCGGTATGATCTCCAAACGGGCCTTCAGTCCGGCGTTCAGATGGATCAACATAACCTTCGAGAACGATTTCAGCATTCGCGGGAACTTCTAAATCTACGCTGACACATTTCACCATTTCGATAGGTTTTTCGCGGAGGAAGCTGGCGAAAATCATTTCGTCCAAATCATCAGGCAGTGGCAAGGTTGCAGCGAAAGTAGTTAATGGGTCTCCACCAATTGCCACAGCGACTTCCATTTTTTCGACTCCACGATTTTCTAAATCACGATGGTGAGCCGCGCCATGCTTATGAATTTGCCAGTGCATTCCGGTAGTTTTTTCATCGTAGACCTGCATCCGGTACATTCCGCAATTGCGCGACCCGTTTTTAGGATTTCTGGTAAAAACCATTGGAAAAGTAATAAAGCGACCGCCGTCAGCTTCCCAGCATTTCAAAATCGGGAAATCAAATAATGAAAACTCACCTTCATGTTTGATGACTTCCTGGCATTTGCCGGATTTAACGACCTTCGGAAAATACTTACCAATCTCCGCTAGTTTTGGCAGCATTTTTACTTTTTCCAGTAATCCAGTTGGAGATTTAAAGTCCAGCCATTCGGTGAAGCGATGCGAGATGTCTTCGATGGAGTTTATTTCAAGAGCTAGCTCCATGCGGCGTTTACTACCGAAAGCGTTAATTAAGACAGGAACTTTTCGGTTGTCTACATTTTCAAATAGCAAAGCCACATTGTTGTGAGAAGACTTACAAATACGATCTGTGATTTCAGTAATTTCCTGATCGCTGGAAACCGGAACAGAGATTCGTTTGAGTTCTTTGTTGCGCTCCAAAACTTTAATAAATTCTCGTAAATCTTCGTAAGCCATAAATTATTCCAGTAAAAAATTTAGTTTGTGATATGACCAACTATAGAAAAAGGCAAAAGCATAGAACCTAATCTTCTCATAAGTTTGCGGCTTTGATGGAAAATTGGTTTAGACTTTTGCCTTTGGATAATTTGATTGGAAGCAATTTTAACCGTCTGCTTCACGAGTGACGACAGCTTCACCGCCGACCCGCGACGCGATTTTCGTTAAGATTAGTACGACAACGACAGCAATAATAGTGGCAGTAATAGCATAAACATACATTCCCGCGAGGCTGTCATCGTCACCGAAAATCTTTTTGATGGTGGCTTTGATAGCTTCATTCCAAGCCAGAGCGGCGACTAAACCAAGTGCGCCAGAGGCCAGAGCAATCAATGATTGTAAAATCATTTGAGCGAACTTTTTGGGCATAAAGAACTCTCCTTTTTCGGTTTAAGTTAGTAGTTTTAAGGTGTCCAATTATGAGATTCGTAAAGCGAAGGGATTTCTGCGACTAATCTTTGGTAGTCTTCATAAGTATCAATGTCTTGAAGGATCGTATCTGATTCTACCGAAACTTCCTGAATTTCGCTGCGGTGATTATTTAGTAAAGCTTTGAATCCTTCAGGATTATCGTCCGAGAGTTTCATGATTTCTGCTTCATAGTCGCGGCTAATAATAATCGGATGACCGTGTTTGCCTTGAAAAGTCGGGACAGAAATCTTTTTGTCATAGTCTCCAAAACTGATGACGAGTGGATTAATCACATCGGAGCCAACCATTGGTTGGTCAACGAGGCAAACCATTATTCCATTGGAGCGAGGGCTAATTAAAGGAAATCCAGTCTGAATAGAGCTAATCATCCCGCGACGAAAATCTTCGTTGATAGCGAATTGCACACCGGCTCCAGCTAAACGCGAACGGACTTCAGATTGACGATGACCAAGCACGACAATAATTTCATCAACGCGAGAACGTTTAAGATTGTCAATGCACTGACTGATAATTGAACGTGTGCCCCACTTCATCAGTGGTTTGAAATCGCCATTCATTCGGCTGGATTCGCCGGCGGCAAGTAAAATTGCGGAAATCATAAAAAGAAAATACCTATTCTTTGGAATCTGGTTGGGTCATTAAGTCTGCCAGTCCACTAAACGGATTATTGAAGCCAGAATTTCTTGCTGCACTTTTGGCAGCTTTGGGAGCCTTTATTTCAGCAGGTGTTGTGGTCGAAACAACTGAATCAGATTGTATTTCTGCTACAGCCATTGGTAAAGTCCGACGACGATAAATCGGGCGCTCAAACATTGGTGTGATTCGAGTCCAATCCCCGGAATTATGCGGCTCAGCGATCAGGCGCTGCATGGCTTCAACCTTGGAATCAAGGTCATCCAGGTACGCCAGCAAAAACGCTTCAGGTGTAGACGGCAACTTCGGAGAACCGTATTCGAGTTTCCCATGATGGGACAGCAGCATGTGCAATAAATGTCGCCGTAAATCTTCGGGAAACTCAGGAATCAGTCGGATTTGTTCAGAGACAAAAATTGTTTCCATCGCTAAATGTCCCAGCATTTGACCATCGTTCGTGTAGTTCGTGCCGCGTTCATAACTTAGTTCATCAATTTTCCCAAAGTCATGCAAAACCGCTCCGGTTTGTAATAAATCAAGATCAATTCCCTCGTAGTGGGTTCCAACTTTACTTGCCAGTTTGACTAAAGAAAGAGAGTGTTCCAGCAAGCCGCCGAGAAAGGGATGATGCATGCTTTTAGCCGCAGGCGCACGTTTGAACTTCCTGACTGTTTCTTCCTTGGCAAAAATATTTTCGAGCAATTGCTTGAGAAATTTATTTTCAAATCCTTGAATAATACTCAGCAGTTCTGAAAACATTTCGTCTACATTGAATCTGGAAGCTGCAAAGAAGTCAGCTAATGCATATTCATTCTCGTTGCAGGCGCGAATTTTGTGAACAGTCAACTGGGGACGGTTTCGATGAACAATGACCTGACCTCTGGCAAAGACAATATCGTCAACCTCAAAAGTCTCAGCAGCTTCTTCAAAGTTGTCCCACCAGTGTCCGGCGATTTCTCCTGTGCCATCGGCAAAATTTAAAGTCAGGTACTGACCGCCTGCTTTCTTGTTGCGAAACTCTTTGGATTTCACCAGAAAGTAGGTACTGACCGTTTCGTTGATTTCAAATTGATTGATGAAAAGTTTCATGAATAAGTTTTTTGTTGGTGAATAAAACCCTGAAAAAAAGATTGTAAGATAGTTAATGAACCTGTCAAATGAATAACAACATAAATCGAAGAGAGAGCGATTTAGAATTCTTGTGAATGCGTGGACAGTAGCGATGAAAGCAAGAGCGGAACGAGAAAGGTTGCAAAAAAAGACCCCAACTGAACAACAAGTTTGAAGTCCTTCGGATGGAGTCTATGGGATCAATAACGGCACTTATTTTTGGACAGTTTCTTTAGCTTTGGCGGCCTCTTTATTCTGTCTTTCCTTTTCCTTCTTTTCGCGTTTTAACCGTTTATTTCGTTCTTTGTCAGACTCTTCACTAAAGGGAGTTCGCTTGATGTTGGCAGAAGTAGTTTTCAGTCCGGGAACCTGATATTTGGGGTCAATTTCGATAAAGGCGTCTTCGCGTAAGTGCGCTAAATATTCCTTCACTGCATCTTCGCCTTTTTCCATGACCAAACGCTGTGTCACAGCACCTTTCACTTCGTCTGTCTCGAAGGGTTTGACGACGGGTTCTTTGCGAGCACTAACGATAAAAATGGCAAATCCACTTTCAACCGGGATCGGGTCAGTAACTTTTCCGATTTCCAGTTTTTCGACGGCACCACGAATTTCGTTGGAAAGCTGCGGCAACGGAACCCATCCGATATACCCGGACTTGCGGACAACTTCTGACGGGTCTTCCGATTTACTGAGAACAAACGCTTTGAAATCACCACCGCCCTGAATTTGCGCGGTGATCTCTTTGGCTTTCGTCAAGGCCTGTTGTTGAAGTAACGGGTTGGAAGGTTTGCGAATAAACAGACGACTCAGTTCGACTTCGCCCGGAGTTGAAAATAAATCTTTATGCTGCTCATAAAAATCTTTTTTGGCTCCTTCGGTCATCTTCCGATAAATGTCGCCATAGACCTCACGGTTGAGCACTGCATCAGCCATAAAACGGCTTCTCATTAAGCGTTTTTGTTCATTGATGTCAATGCCGACTTCGCGCATTTTTTGTTCCAGTTCATCAAGGCTGGTAAGATTATTTTCTTTCATCAAGCGAACGAATTGTTCGTTAACCTGACCCTCAACTTCGACGGATAATTCTTTGGCACGCTGTGTCAATAACTGCTGATCTATTAAGTTATCAATAATTGCAGGTTTGATTTCAGCGACCTTCTTTTCCAGCTCAGTAACTTCCAAACCACGTTGCCGCATTTCTGCGATGAAATCTTCTAATTGGCGATCAAAGGCCGACCGTAGGATGACTTCGGTATTGACGCGGGCAATCACCTCGTCAAGTACTTTGACATCACCTTCCTGCGCGAAAACGCTGAAAGATGCGAAGAGGAAAAAAGAAAGTAAGAGGAACGCTTTGACTGACTTCATAAAGATACTCCTTGAAAATAACGCGCGACGATTCATGAAAAACTACGGGAAAGAGGCACGGCGTTATTTATATTTTCCAGTATAGGCAAAACCAAGCTTATCAGAGTAGACCTTAATCTTCGCGCTGGCTACGGTCTGATCTAAATATTTATCAATGATGGATTGATTCTTGTAGCGAATAAAATCCTCTTCTACTTGTTTCCGAATTTTATCAAAAGGTTGCGCTTCATCCTTTCTCACCATTTGAAAAATGTGGTATCCGAAAGTGGAGTGGTAAACCGTACTGATGCCACCAACTTTCAAAGGCATGGCAGCATCTTCAAGTTCACGCGGCAATTCTCCCTGATGTTTGCAATACATTTTGCCTTTGTAGGGGGATTTAGAATGTTCATTGGCGACCGTCGCAAAATCAGCGGGCTTATCGAGAACCTGTTTGCGGAGTTGTTCAGCTTCCTGCGCGTTATCAACTTTAATTTCACGGATGCAGAAGCTGGGTAATTGTGGGTAACGTCGGGGATTGTCTTTAAAATATTTTTCAACTTCTTCCGGTGAAGCCGAAACATTTTTCAGAATCTCAGTTTTATAAAACTTCCAGGTCACAATATCTTTGGCAATTTCAGCGGCCCGTTCTGTCCCGGCCAGAATTGATTGAGAGGTTACGCTTCCTTCAACGTTTGACTGCGAATGCTGATCTGAGACTTCGTGGCGGATTTCTTCTTCGGTAGCCTGGATACCCTTTTCGTCGGCAATTTGAAGAATCAATTCGCGGCGCAGGTGATCATCCAAACGAACGCTTTGTAAAACGTCGCTATCGGATTGGCTGGGCTGTTCCAGGCCGGAAAGGCTGGATTTTAAGAAACGGTCGAAACCTGCTTTGTATTGCGCAGTACCATTGATCTCAGCTACTACTGGAGTTTTTTCATCAGTAGCACGAAGTCCATTATTGCGACCATTACTCGCATTGGATTTGCATCCATTCAGCAAACCAAAGCCCAGCAGTAAAGCGAGTGCGAAAAACTTATACGGCATAAATTGCAAAGCATCAAAGAGGGATAGCAAGATTCGTAATTAAATGGAGATTGTACGACGTGCTCAGTGAAGCTCGCAAGTGAGGACGAAAAATGCAGAACTGCGACGCCTTAATTCACTTGTCGTTCAGGATGCACCAACGGGACAGTTTCTTCTTCGGTAATACTAAAATTACCAGCAAAATGATTGGGTATTTCACTGGTCACACGAGGAGCCTTAATCGTCGGTAGCGGGGTAGGATTTGAAATAGTCGGAGGTGTTTGAGCTGCTAGTAAGGTCTCAATGCCCGGTGCAAATGAACCCGCGACAAGATGACCAATTCCTTGTGCGACAGGCACTAATCCTAAAACCCAGAGCATTTGAATGACAGGTATGAGTCCGGTCAAGTCTGGTTGGTGCTGCAAAACTATTTTTTCGAGGCTCTGTAATAAACCGGAATTTGCTGCGGAGTTCAGCAAAAAATACCAGAAGGCTGAAAGCGAGCCACCGCTTAATATTTTGAGGATTGCCTGTTGAAAATGGTACTGCCGTGAAGTTTTATACCAGCGATTTCTTTTGGATTCGAGGTAATTTTTAATTTCAGGAGCAGAGGAAACCGCTGCTTTGGTGTCCGTTACAACATCCTTCACGGTATTAGCTAAGTGACGATTTTTATAACGAAACTGTTGGCGTTGTTCACGCCAGTTCACTTTATGATTTTTCCTGATCTCCTGATGAGCCTGCTCAAAGCCCGCTCGCAGACTGGTACCAAGTTCTTTTAAGTCACCTTTTAACTTCTCAAAATCAACCGGATTTCTTTTCCCATCCATCGCATCCAGAATGACACCGAGGTTGGTTCCACATTGACGGCAAAAACGTTGATTTTCTGTGGCTGGGCTGGCACATTTAGGGCAAAACATCTACTTATCCCTCAGGCAATGTAATAATAGAAGCTCTCATAGAGATTGGCAGTTCAAGTGAATAGCTCGACAAAACCGACCAGGCGTATTTGCAATAAACGCTAGTTTATTTTTTTACCCAAACCTGTGATAACGCCTGTGCTCTGCCATCGCAGGGGTCTTCAATCTTTTCAAATGTTAGAGATTTTTCTTGAACTTTCCATTTGTATTTACCTGTCACGCCTTCACAGGCAAACTGCCCTTCCTTGTCGGTCAATGCGATTACATTATCTGTAATGACATAAGTGCCTTTCACCATTACTTCCCCGTTGGTGCTGACACTGTGACCGCCATCCACATTAAAGGTGATCGTAAATTCTCCGCTGCTATATGCGCCGGTTGGGAATTTTGTTTGCGCAAATCCTACTGTTCCTCCAACTGCACAAAGTAGAAAAACTCCCAAAATGAGAGCACGACGCTTACTTGAATTACATTGTAGTGTCTTCAACATAAAATCCCCTTGGTTAGCCAGGTAAGTTGTCTCGATAAGTTAGCGATTAAAGACAATCAGGGAAATTTTACGAACGGAGTGACTGCAAAGTTCACATTACTTTTTCTTTGGCTTTTGATAACTGGTGCTGACTACTGTCTTAATATTCCCACGTACATTGAAATCGCCTTCAAGATGGAATTCCAGCGGATCACAGGCTTTGACAAAATCATCACAGAACTGGTTGACGACGTGTTCGTGAAAGATTTTTACGTCGCGGAATGAATTAATATAGAGCTTCAGCGATTTCAATTCGATACATCGCTTATTTGGAACATACATAATATTCAACGTAGCGAAATCAGGGAAATCTGAAAATGGGCAAATCGCTGTAAACTCTGCCGAAGTGAAATTGATTTCGATTCGTTTACCAGGGTATTCATAAGCAAACGTGTCGAGCGGATACAAATTCCTGTCTTCTTTAGGAGTCGAACGAATTGCCAGCTTGGTTTCCGGCGTAATTTCTTTGATCGGTGGAAGTTTTGGTTTTTTTTCTTTACTCATAGATTCAATACATTAAATTTTTAGACAGGATTTACGAGATTAGGGGAAAACAGGGTTGACAGGTTTAGAAAGCTCTCATTTGAATTTATCTTGTTAATCTTATCCATCCCGTCTAATTCTCTGGCAATTAATTTTGTAGTTCCTGGACAATATCTTCCGCTATTTTTCTGGCTTCATCAATGCTTTCGGGAGCCAATGAAATCGCCGCTACGACCGCGTGTCCACCGCCGCCATAGCGTTCGCAAATTTTTGCTAAATCGTGCGTGCGTGGTTTCGGCGCCCAGGGATTTGACCCGACAGAAATCTTGGAACGGAAAGGCGACAGACTAACTCCGACGCAATACGTTGCTTCTGGTTGTAAATAATAGGGAATGAACTTGCTGTAGCCTTCCATGTTGCCGTAAGCGCTGATGTCAAAATTTACGACCGGACCGCGCAGTCTGGCTTCTTTTTTGATGATTTCGATAGCTTGCAAGTGACGCTCGTAAAGCGGTGCAATGCGATCCTGAACATAACTTGAATCCGCGACTTCATGCATCGAACGATTTTGTAAATCGTTAATAATTCGATTTGCCAAATCCTGATCGCGGTCACATTCAATCACCAATGCGAGTTTGAAAGCAGGCGCAGTCATCTCTACTGGTTCGGCTGCATTTTTGTAAGCCGCCGCGTCAATGATATTTGCCCATTCAATCAATTCGCGCATGGGAGCCGGATCAAAGCCAAATTTTCCCGCCGCCGTATCCGCAATAAATTTCGTGCAGGATTTGTAATCAGCATTGAGAAATTTTTTGCCGCCGGAGTAAGCACGAAAATGTGCTTCATCTTCTGCGGTTAGAAAGGCGCTTTTGTGATGATCGAACCACCAGGTTAGCTTTTCAGATGCGCTGTATTTGAAATCTACAATCGCGTTTTCGTCGCCATCGAAGGCGTCTTCGTCGAACAAAGCTCCGGCGCGATGCATCATGGGCTGATAAGCGAACTCCCAGTCAGGATTCACTTTTTCCCGATAAAAACGGCTAAAAACAGCCGCCGAAGATACGCCGTCAAAACAATTTCCGTGGTAACAAATCTTGATTTTCATGTCTCGTGGTATTCGTTCAGATGATCGGAAGGTATGGTTCAGAGTAAGCAATTCAGCGTAATGATGCAAGAAAAAACATAGATTTTACACAGGAATGGCAAAGGCGGAAAATTTCGGAAGAGAGAAGATAAGAAATAAGGAAGGAAGTTTTGAGTCGCAAAAAGAGATAAATCTTCGACCTTTATCGTTGACTATGAAGTCGTCAACACTAAAGCGGTTTTTCTTGCGATTGACCAGAAGGAAATAATACTAGAGAATAATTCAATAAAATAGTATCAACTTCTTGCTGCGGGGGTGGCTTGTATTACCCTATCGGGAAAGAAAATCAATGTATAAAAAGTTGTCACAGTTCTTCATTTTCTCGCTACTAATCTGGTTACCTTGTACTGTTCATTCGGCGCTGGCGCAGGCTGGTCGCGCTGAAATCACTGGTGAAATCCGCGATCAGAATGGAGCGCACATCAGCGACGCAGAAATTATTCTTACTGACATCAATAACTCTCAGGCGATAACAGTTTCTGCCAATGCAGAGGGACTTTTTACTGCGACGAATCTGAAACCTGGAAAATATACGATTTCAGTCAAGGCTAATAATTTTCGCCGATTAGATCGGGAGGGAATTATTCTGGCAACGGGTGAACGATTACGACTTGACCTGACTCTGACGCCTGGGCAGTTGACGGATGTGATGACAATTAACGCAGAGGCTCCTCTGTTGCGGTCGGAATCGGGAAGTCTCGGTCAGGTGATTGATCATCGCAAGATTGTCAGCCTCCCACTTAACGGACGAAATTTTTTGGCGTTGGTAGCATTAACTCCAGGTGTCGCTGCTCCGCCGCGCACCTCTGAAGGAACGGCTTTCCCGCGTATCAATGGCGGGCGTCCGCGAGTCAATGAATATTTGTTTGATGGCATCTCGGCGCTACAACCAGAGCCGGGGCAGATTGCGTTCTTTCCCATCATTGAAGCGATTCAGGAATTCAAAGTTGAGATCAACAGCCCCGCCGCTGAGTTCGGGCGTTTCAATGGTGGCGTAGTCAATTTGACGACAAAATCAGGCACGAATGAATGGCACGGCTCCGCGTTTGAATTTTTCAGAAATGAAGTTTTAAATGCGCGCAATTTATTTGCGCCAGTTACCACAGCAAATCCTGGCAAGCCTGTCTTCCGCCGCAATCAATTCGGTGGTGTGTTGGGCGGCCCGATCATTAAGAACAAAACTTTTTTCTTTACGGATTATCAGGGGACACGGCAACTCATCGGACGAGTGCGTGTTTCCTCCGTGCCGACAAGCGCGCAACGCGATGGAGATTTTTCCAGCAGCCTCGGCGTGGCGTTGTATCTGACGCCAACCGGAACTGCTACAACCTCTGCTACTGGCAATACGCTGCTCAATGTGACAGATACAAATAGCAATACAGTGCAGGCGCGACAGGGGATGATTTTTCGTCCATCTGACAAGCGTGTCTATGCAGGAAATCTTATTCCTTTATCCGAGTTTGATGCTATCGCACGAACTTTATTGAATCGGTATCCGCTGCCAACGGCTACAGGAACAGCCAATAACTACACTCGCATTGGAAATGAAGCTCTGACACAGAATCAGTTTGACTTTCGACTCGACCATCAATTTTCCAGCCACGATCAAATTTTTGGAAGATACTCCTTCGCCAAAGACAGCAGCGATCCGGTCACCCCGTTACCTGACGGCAGCGGGAATATCACGAGCGGGGCGATTGGTTTGACGAACATAAAAGCACAGCAATTCATCGGAAATTATTTGCACGTTTTTAATCCGTCTCTGCTGAACGAACTGCGCTTCGGCTACACGCGCCGCGCTGTCAATCGTCGTGCGATCAGCAGCGGCGATGCTGTTACGATTCCAGGTATTCCGACGAATGCGACATTTGGCAATGTTGTGCCGACAATTGCAATTACTGGATTGCAACAGCTTGGATCATCTACCAATACGAGCAGTGATTTTCAGACCGATGTAACACAACTATTTGACGCCGTATCATGGCAGCGCGGACGACATTCCCTGAAAGCCGGAACGGATTTTCGGATGGAGCGGCTGAACATTTTGCAGCCGCCTTCGCCTGCCGGACAATTTTCTTTCAATAATCTCTTTACGAATTCGCAGGGACTGGCACAGGTCGGCAGCGCACTATCAAGTCTCACGGGCAATCCAGTCGCAAGTTTTTTACTTGGCCAGGTCAGCAGCTTTTCGATTGATCTTCAACCAAAACTTTTACAACCACGCGCCAGGATTTTGGAGTTTTTTATTCAGGATGATTGGAAGGTGACAAGTCGCCTGACCGTGAATGCGGGGCTTCGCTACACGCTTAATTATCCTTCCACCGAAGCCGATGATCAGGGCGCTGTCTTTAATTTACAAACCCAGCAACTGGAATATCTGGGGGAAAATAATTTTTCCCACACAGCCCGCGAATTGCACAAGCTCAACTTTGGCCCACGTCTGGGACTCGCTTATCGCATCAATGACAAGACCGTTATCCGCGCAGGCTATGGCTTGATCTGGCAGGAACAGGCGGGCATCACCACGCCGTTTACGATTCCACAATTTCCCTTTGTACAAACTGTTTCGCTCCGCACACTTGATAATGTTACCCCTGCGCTCAAACTGAGTCAGGGGGCGACTGTGACGGCAACTCCGCTCAACGCTGATGCAGGGCTGGGACAGGGAGTATTTGCAGTGGATCGTGACCTCGGATCAGGTTATACCTCACAATGGAATTTCGCCGTGCAGCGTGAAATTACGCATAACCTGGTATTTGAAGTCGCGTATGCGGGATCGAAAGTGACGCACGTTGGCATTCCCGACGTGAATATTAACCAGCTCTCAGTTGAGCAATTGAAGCAGGGAGCAACCTTATTGGATCGGGTGGCGAATCCCTACTTCGGACAAATTCCACGCAATTCAAGTCTGGGCGATCCGACCATCACAAGGGCACAATTGCTCAAACCTTTTCCCCGCTTCACGACCGTGAGCTTGTATCGTAACAATGTTGGCAATACGAACTATCACGCGCTCCAGATGAAATTGGAACAGCGGCTCTCACACGGATTGTCTTACCTGTTCGCTTACACGCGCTCGAAGCTCATTGACGAAGCTTCGTCTGTTTTTGATGCCACGATTCAGACCGGGCCAGTCGCAAACTTTCCCGTTGCTGACAGCTTCAACCGTCATCTGGAACGCGATCTTTCAAACGGCGATATTCCCAATGTGTTTGTTGCGAGTTTTACTTACTCTCCGTCCCTTGGAGAACAGCAACTGAAAAGAGGGATCCGCTATTTTATAAAAGGCTGGGCAGTGAACGGTCTGATTAATTGGCAATCAGGATTGCCATTAGCGGTGAGCCAAGCAACCAACTTTAATGCCTTTGCCGGATTTGGCACTCAACGCCCGAACCTGATTGGTCAAGCGAAGTTTTCCGACGCTCAACAAACTACCGCACGCTGGTTCAATGCGGATGCATTCAGTATTGCGCCACAGTTCACGCTTGGCACAGCTTCACGTAATCCGGTTCGTGGGCCGGGACTCCATAATCTTGATTTGGCGCTGGTCAAACAGACGGCGCTGACAGAACGGCTGATACTTGAATTTCGTGCGGAAGCTTTCAATCTCACCAATACGTCACCGCTCGGAAATCCGAATGTAGTCCTCGGTTCGCCAGGGTTCGGTTCGATTACTTCAGCGGGTGATCCGCGTGTGATTCAGTTCGGTCTGAAGCTTAATTTCTGATGGATATTTACGCGAGAGGCAAAATTCATTTAGAATTAAAAGAGTATGATAAAAACTTAGCCGGTGGTATTTATTGAGCTACAGAGGTTTTGCTTATGCCGGAATGGGAAGACGACTACGAAGATTCAGTAATTACAGAAACCGAAGAGAAGGTGACAAAACCGCCTCTTTACAAAGTTTTGCTCCATAATGACGATTTCACTACCATGGAGTTTGTCGTCTTTATCTTGCAAAATGTTTTTTTGCATACACCTGAAGATGCTGAACGGATTATGTGGAATGTTCACCGTCAAGGCGTCGGAATCGCCGGGGTTTATACCTACGAAGTCGCCGAATCAAAAGTCTCAAAAGTTGAATCCTTAGCCAAAGAATATGAATATCCGTTACTTGTCACAATCGAAGAAGAATAAGAATCCTCTAACTTAGTAAAATCTTTCAAAGTGCTCTAAAATCAACAGTTTTCAGTCAAACGGGTTAAGCAGTTTTTGGTAGTACAGTAAAAATTACTGTTTTGCAGTATATTACTTGACGAAAAAACATTGTGAAATTATAGTACAAGCTAAGGTGAAGGCTTGCAGATTTGGTTAAGTGGCTGGTAAGCTTACGCGCTTCAGTGAGAATAGCTATACTTTTATCACCGAAGTTCCATAAATTAGGGATTGGTAATTCATTCACACCTGAAGCTTATCAAGTTACGCAGAGTCCAAAAAATGACTTGATCAGGCTTGAAATTATAGCAATCGCAGAAAGCCTTGAGTTTTACCCTCAACTCAGAAGTAGGGCTATGGATTGAACAGGGTACATAATCTTTATGAAAGCAGAAAAACTTGCTTTTCCAAAATGGATCAACAATGCAATCAGGCTGGGATTGGTTGGAGCGGCTTTAACAGCTGGGACGATTGTTGCGATTGGCAAATACCTGACCTTGCCGGGAACTCTGGATGTCGGGTATCAACCGACGCAACCAGTTCCGTACAGCCATAAGCTGCACGCCGGAGAAATGGGAATGGATTGCAGATTCTGTCACTCAACAGTAGATAAGGCTGATTTTGCCGCCGTGCCTCCCGCGCAAACTTGTATGGTTTGCCATACAGCGGTCAAAAAAGACAGTGAGAAACTGGCTCCGATTCGTCAGGCCTTCAATGATGCCAGCAAGCCGGTTGAATGGATCAAAGTTCACAAGCTCCCGGATTTTGTTTATTTCTCGCATAAGGTTCACGTCACAGGCGGAATTAGCTGTGTGAGTTGTCACGGACGCATTGACCAGATGGAAGTGGTACAGCAACAAAAACCACTTGGGATGGCTTGGTGCCTGGAATGTCATAGAAATCCTGAAAATCACCTTCGCCCCAAAGAATTTGTCACTAAACTTGATTGGACACCACCTGCTAACACTACGCAGCAGGAAATAGGCCTGAAGATCAAGAACGATAATAAGATTCATCCACCAGTAGAGAATTGCGCAGGATGTCACCGATGAAACCTGTAGAACAAAAAACAGAAAAAATGTATTGGCGCAGCCTTGACCAATTGCAGGAAACTCCAGAGTTCCGCCAATTCGTCGAACGTGAATTTCCCGAAGGCGCTTCGGAAATGACCAGTGAGGTTGACCGTCGCAGATTTTTACTTTTGATGGCGGCTGGCATTGGTATGGCAGGCTTGACCGCCTGTCGTCGCCCGATTGAAAAAGT
>JAYVRW010000164.1:0-5570 GCA_043775925.1 Blastocatellia bacterium | reverse complement strand
AAATTGAAAGAAGTAAAATTGCCAAGCTAAAAAATGGCAAATGGAAAGTCAAAAAAAAGAATACGAAAATTCATTTCCACAACTTTTGACACAAACTCTCGTGCCGCCGCTCGCCAGTCAATCGAAGACATCCCGGCAGCGCGTGAATCACCATTCCCTTTGGCTTTATTGAAATGACGAATGGCTAAAATTGAGGTGTTCAATTTTTCCGCGATGTCGGCTAAGCGACTGGAAATTGACCGAGCTTCGTTGGCTTTGTTAATGTCAACTTTTGCGCCTGTATAGGCAAATAGCGGATCAATCACTACCAACAATGGTTGGTAATCCGCAATCATTTCGCTGAACCAGAGCAAACCTTTTTCGTCAAAAGTCAGTTTGTCGGTCGGCGCAAAAACTCTTGTACAGTCAGCACCCGCCGCGACAAGACGCGGTTTGATGGTATCGGCTAAGCCATCCTCTGCGCTGAGCATCAGCACGTTCCCTTGCTCAACAAAAGTTGTTTCCGGCAAACCTTTACCATTGGAAATTGCCGAGACCATTGCACAGGTCAACCACGATTTGCCGATGCCTTCTTGCCCTGTCATCAGCGTGATTTTACGTTTTGGAATATACGGATACCAAAGCCATTCGACTTCTTCAATTTGCACATCCGCCAGACAAACAACCGAGGTCTTCCCCTGATTTTCAAGGTTGGATTTCTCAGAAGCTTTAGGCGTTGCCGGTGAAGGCTTCCACTTTTGGCAAGCCTTCGCCAACTCGATCAATTCTGCTTTTGTGTGTTTGGCGTTCAGCCAATCCGAGACATCACCTTTTTCGGGCAAATCCGGCAATGCCAGAACTTTACTTTCACAGCCAACTTGATAAAGCGACTGTGCAATTTTCAAGGCATGTTTGCGGCCCGGTTCGTCGTTGTCAGGGATGATGATGATTTTGCGATCACGCAAGGCAAAAGAATACTCTTCAAGCCATTGCGCATTGGAGCCGCCGCTGTTCGTAGTCGCAATCAATCCAAGACTTGCCAGGCGGTCAGC
Source organism: Blastocatellia bacterium (assembly GCA_043775925.1). GTDB lineage: Bacteria > Acidobacteriota > Blastocatellia > RBC074 > RBC074 > JAFDVL01. The sequence goes on along the minus strand of JAYVRW010000164.1, from coordinate 4,539 downwards.
ATCCTTTTCGCCTTCGACAATCCAGACGGGTTTGTTCTTGTCGGCTGCCAGCAATTCCGGCAGGCGATACAGCACACGCCGGACGCCATCAAGACTTTTGATCCAGCCGCCGTTACCATCGGGCTTGCGTTGTACGAAGGATTTCTTTTGCCCGTCATAGCCGGGTTCGATTCGTACCGCCTGATACAGCAACACACCCTTTTGATCAAGGTAGTTGTAAGGAGTTTCAGTACTTTTCAGTGCTTCCCCTTCATTTGTTTTTCGCAGCTTGTGCCGGACGCTCGCACGAGGCGAGAAACTCTTCGACAATGCGAGGCGTGTATTTTATTTTGCCGCCAATGCGCAAATACGTGAGCTTGCCGGCCTCGCGTAAGCGCCAGCAGGTAACGCGACTGATACCGACGGCTTGGCAGAATTCTTTTTCAGTGAGTGTTGTTTTTGGATTCGATTCGCTCATTTAGATTTCCCTTCGTGTAAGCTTAAAAAAACTGCTGAAAAATGTTTCAGCAGGCTGCATTCAAACACAAATTTTGAAACCCAAGTGTAGACAGGTTAGGCGATTTTCAGTCTACGCTTCTGAGCTAATACGGAAAATCGGTAAACTAATGCTGTCCACGTAGCTGGAATAATCATAATGATTGAACCAAGAAGGCAACAGCGATTGTCCAACATGTGCCTTCATCAAGTTAAAGAGCAGTCCATAATGAGGCGAAATTTCTACTCCCCAAAACTTCATGGAGTTACGAATATCTCCTAACTGATAATGCTTATTTTTCCTCTTCTCCTCTGTGACTCTCTCTTTTACCCATTGTTTTGACTTGCTTCTATATTTTTGCAATGACCTGTTGGCTACGGGTAGCCGCCAGGCGTCAAAAGCATTGATGAATTCTCGCCACGAAATATTTTTTTGAGATTGTAAGAATTTCTTTCCGAGTTCGCTCCGAAGAAAACGGCATACGACATCAGCTCTAGTTATTTTTAGAAAACCGACCTCCGGATAATTGGTCAGGCACTCTTTCAGACCAAAGGCAAAGGCTATTTCCTTTCTTAGCCTTTCCGACTTAATGCCCAAAATCTCAAACGCATCAGCAACCTTGATTCCAGCCGTACTTCCATCCTCAAATTCAAACCAGAACTTGTCGCTTCCACCCCAGGCTTTCTGACTCGCAACATATCCACCCTTATTAAGTAAATTACTGGCTTCGGGAATGAGTTTAGTTGCTATGAGGTATGATGGCAGGGGAAACTCAGTTGTTGATCCCGATTTAGGATCTGACTTTAGAAAATCTAAGTATCGCCGTAAATGTTCTTCATCCTCACGCAAGGCTGTCGCGACAAGTTGCATCTGTAAAGTATGAAGGAAATTCGTTAGGTAATATGCTCTGGCAAGAGAAAGATGAATTTGAATACACGGTAGATACTGTAATCTTTCTACAGGTATTTGAACATTCTCAAACTTCGGCCCGGCTTTCCAATCGGAGCGTAACAGGGTTTCGAGTTTTTCCAGTTTTTGCCACTGATTTCGAATGCTCTTTATTTCTTTCTCGGCTAGCCATTCCCAGGCTTTATGCAAGATCACATAATCATCTTGCAATCCCAGTTTTACGACGAAAAGATCAATGGCAGGTTCTTTTGGAATCCGACGCTGTTTAGCACCGCTAATTATCGCGGCAGAAAGCCTTTCCAGATGCCTCGTTGCAGTCTTGAAATAATTTGTTTGACTGCTGAGATAAGGTGTTTCGAGAGCAAGCGCATTACTGTAAACAATAGCTTTTTCCCATCTCTGAATTGCACAAAGAATTGCTGGATGGCCAAGGCTGATGGCATTTGCTTTTACTGACTCGATTATGTCAATGGTCACTTCTGAGCCATTTACATATTCAATTGTCGCGCGTGGCGAGACCTTATCCTTTCCCTGCAAATCATCAATTCTGATTTCTGCTCCACGCATTTTGCTTTGATCATTCACACCTAAACGGCGATAAAGCTCATCACGGTCGGCTGAAGATAACTTTTCGATTTCGGTCGCAAGTTCGTCAACATTCATTTTTCTCTCCGGGCGACTACTATAAAAATAGTTTTCCTAACTCAGATTTATCAGGGAGTTTTTAATGTCTCACCACAAGCGAAGCCAATTGAGAAGGGTATTAATTTATCAGTTGGCTTTCCTGAAAGCGCTGTTGCTGATATGCCTCATGGAAAGAGTCAATCGCAGCAGCGGCACGTTTGACCACATCACCATCAACATTCACATAGCGGACAAAAGTTGTCATCTGTGTATGTCCAGAAATCTTCATTACTTGCATTGGTGTCATTCCGGCTTGAATCATTCGTGTGATAGCTGTATGGCGACAATCGTGCAACCGAAAGTTTTGGATGTCAGCAACACGACACGCTGAGGCGAAAGCATTTTTTACGTTGTCGCTGATACCAAAGACAAGCTCATCATCGCTCTCGGAATTTTCATAGAGCCGCTTCAATTCTAGATATAAGCGGGAAGAGATTGGGACAGTGCGACTACGAGCTGTTTTAGTTGTCATCGCTCTAACGCCAATTGTACGGTTCTCAAGATCAACATCTGACCATTTAAGCTGAATCATTTCTCCGCGCCTCATTGCAGAATCAAGCGCACAAATAAGCAACGGGCGTAAATGTTCACGGCGACCGATACACGCAGCGAGAAGCAACTCTTCATCTGGAGATGACAAAACCTCTGTGCGCTGTACTTCATCGCTTTTACTTATCAAAGTGTCGCCTGTCTCAAAAGGGGTCTTTATTAACCAACTAGAGCGGACAGCAAAGCGCAACATAGCGCGCAACACTTCAAGCTCACGATTGACGCTGGCAATAGATCGTTCTGTACCATGTGGGGTCGGTGTTTTTAATCGCTCGAGTTTGAAGTGTTCAATATCGGAATGCGAGATACTCTTGATGCGCTTCGCGCCAAAATGTGAAACCAAGGTGGTGACATAGCCGAGCGGAGCTTTATAAGAACGCCTGCCTGAAATTTTACGATCACCCTTGTACTCGGCAGGTTGCAGGCGAGCTTTCTTATAATGCTCCGCAAGTTGGCGAAAGATCATGTGGGCAGCATCAATTGTCTCTTGCCCGTGATCGCCAAACTCACGCTTCAACTTTTCATAGATTTCGCGGGCGTGAGTTTTACTCTCAGCTTTGATGTGCTTTTCTTTGCGTTTTCCTTCGCCATTGGTATACACAAAACGTGCATAAAGCTGACCATCAATAATTCGATAATGCCGTTCTCGGTTGGTTGCCATAAGCTTGTTTTACTCTTTGAAGTGATTTTTTACTTCCACAGTTACTTCCACACTTGAGTGTAACATTGTGAAATAAAGAGAACCAGCTTAAAACACTAAAATAGCAAAAAGCTTATAAACAAAGGCGATGAGTAATATTTTGAAACATCGTGAAAAGGATGGAAACGTATCCAGAATCGGCTGTTAACCGAAGGGTTGTAAGTTCGAATCTTACCTGAGGAGCCAAAAATTTAAGCAGTACAAAAAGCCGCATTTTTGCGGCTTTTGTTTTTTACTTACACCTTCGATCCATAACGGTCAATCCGTATTGCAACCATGACGGAAACCAGTTTGCTCTTTCATCACGAAAAGAAATACTGTCTGATTGCGTGGGTCGTGATGCCCAATCATTTACATTTTTTAGCAACGCCTTTAGCCAATGTGGAGCTGAGAGAAATTGCGCATTCGATTAAATCTTATACGGCGCACGAAGCTAATAAAATGCTCAACCGCGATGGGCAATTTTGGCAACACGAACCGTTTGATCGTTACATCCGCAATCAAAAACATTTTGCGAATGTCATTGAATACATTGAAAATAATCCGGTCAAAGCCGGACTCTGTGATAAACCGGAGAATTGGCGATTTTCCAGCGCCTTTCATAAAAAAGTAACTGACTGGAACGCAGCGACTCGAGCGCAAGCGTCCCGCTTGCCAGCGGCGCGCGAAGCAATACCGCAGAGACGTGTTGAGGAAGAGGCTTTCCGATGAACGTAAAGCGCCTCCGCCGCGAGGGGCAGCGACGCAGACGCGCGCTGGGCAAGCGAGACGCTTGCGCTCCAGTCGCTGCGTTCCCAGTCATCGCTTCAGTCGCAGATTCAGGCGCGCGAAGCAATGCAGAGACGTGTTGAGGAAGAGATTTCCGCTGAAAGCAAGGGGAGGGGCAGCGACGCGGACGCGCGCTGGGGCAAGCGAGACGCTTGCGCTCCTCCTCTTGGCGGCAGAAAAGGGTCTTACCTCTGAAAAAAGGTTAATAATAAGGGTACAGTGCAGAGAAATATAGAAAGACACGGGACTGAAATTTTACTCAACCGTAGCCATAGAGATTCGTAAAGTTATGAGAATTCGGGTCTCGAAAATTGTCTGAAGATGTGTATGGCGCATTATTGCTCGCTTTTGACTTGGTGGTGAGAATATGGTTTCATCCTGCTGTATTTTCCAACTTTCAAAGCTATAGTTATCACGCCATCAACCAATCATAGACGAAATAGACAAAGTATTA
>JAYVRW010000163.1:0-21152 GCA_043775925.1 Blastocatellia bacterium | reverse complement strand
CATGAAGAGCGCAAGCAGGTGGCGCAAACATTATTATTCGAACTTTCAACTCCAGCGATTGCGCGTGGCGGTCAACCAATGCGATGCGATTTGCATTTGGATTGGGATGCGCCGAATTATTTGCGTGAACGTCCGGCGGTTGGAGCCGGTGGAGATCAGCTTGAGAAAACCTACGAAGATTACGGCGACATTGCGCGTGATTTTTTAGTGACGCTGTTTGAAGTTTATTTTGAAGGCGATGGACAGGGCTTGCCGTTGACGGGTGCACGGTTGATTTTGCATGTGACTTCGCGTTTTGTGGATAGCGTCGGTTATCGCAGCTTCCTTGATTTAGCCAGCCGTGTCGCTGCCGGACGCGGTGGAATTACTTTCATCTTTGATCGTTCTCCGGCGGAAGATACTTCGCTTTCGGCTTTCAGTAAACGCTACGGAATGAATCCGGGATTATTGAAGCGAGCAGGCGAAAGCTGGCAATGGCGTTCGGCGCTATTTTCTTCCGTCGCAATTAATTTGCCCCGCATTGCTCGTCGTTCAGATCATGAGCAGTCCAAAGTTTTTGAATCCATCCGTGAAGCGCTGGAGCTGGCAGCACAGGCTTCGCTGGAAAAAAGAGTTTTCATTGAGAAATTATTATCACGCGGCGAATCCGGTGTCCTGGCTTTGCTGGCAGTGCGCCCAAATAATGAACCATTATTGAGATTAAGCTGGACAGCCCACGCGATTTGCCCGCTTGGACTCAGTGAAATTGCCGAACAGGTTATTGGGCATCCGCTCGAAAAATCCAAAGAAACGCAGGCTTTCGCCGAGCGCTTAATGGAGCATCTGCACCACGAAGTCGAAAAATTATCTGAGAAGCACAAAGTGCGATTTATTCTGGCGGAGTCGCACGACACAACCGCAGCTTTACGATTGGCAAAACTTGATGGGGCGAGTGTTGCCTATTCCAACGCGGCGAAAATTGCTCATGACAAACCGCTGACTTCTCTGGAGCGTTTGCGAATCGAAGGTGATTGGCAACAGGACGCAATCTTTGGAGCCTTTACTGAGCTGATGGATTCTGAAGTTGAGATGAGTGCGGAACAAATGGCAGTGCTGATTTCACGTGCTTTTTACCAGACCGGCAATGCGGCGCTGACTTTTGCAGTGAGCTATACAATTTGCGTCCCATGCCGCGAAGTTACGAAGGGAATTCATGTTGTCTGCGCGAAATGTGGCTCGTTGAAAGTGGACATCCTTGCCCAGCGTGATGGATATTTCAGTCGGAGGTAATCCCTCTGGGAGCGCACGCGGCTCGCGTGCGAAAGGCGTGCAAAGGAAACGAACTGCGATAAAAATTACAGTTGAGTCAAGATTCGCACGCGAGCCGCGTGCGCTCCCAGGCTGGTCTCATTTTTAATTGTTCCAAATTTCAATTATGATCTCAGCCGACACAGGTAATTTGTAAACGTCAGTTAATATCACCCGTTACCGCAGGTGGGACTGACTTGATTAAATCGCTATCAATATTTTCAAAGGAGAAAATTACATGCAAAAGTCCGTCTTGAAATCCGTGCTTGCCTTATGTGCCTTGCTTACGCTCGCGCTCACGATCAGCGCACAACCCGCCAGCCCACCAGCAACTGCTGAAACCACGATTGATGGTAAGAAAATTACGATCAATTACAGCCGTCCTTCAATGAAAGGGCGCAAGATTATGGGAGAGCTGGTGCCTTACGATAAAGTCTGGCGAGCCGGAGCTAATAAGGCTACCGCGCTGGTGACTGAAGTTGATTTAATGTTTGGTCAGACTTTGGTTCCAGCAGGTTCGTACACCTTGTTTGCGTTACCCGGCGCTTCCGGTTGGAAACTGATTATCAATAAGCACACCGGGCAATGGGGCATCCCTTACAAGCCTGAATATGAGAAAGAAGAACTGGTGCGAATTGATATGAAGGTCGGTAAAACCGCTGCTGCCGTTGAAATGTTTACGATTAATTTAACCAGCAAAGGAAGCGCCGGAAAACTTACTCTGGAATGGGAAAACACGAGCGCCTCCGTTGAATTCAAAGCCAAAAAGTAGAATCGTTTGTAATAAACAGTACGCGAGCGTGAGCGAGTGGCATTGACTGCACTCGCTCACGCTCGCGTACTGTTGTGTGTCTCTATTCACTTACTTCCGGCTTCGCCGCATACGTTCGATTCGCATATTTCAAATTATATTGCTCAACTTCTTTGACGTGCCGCTTTTTATATTCAGGCCACATCATCGAAATTTTGATGCGATAAATCACCAGTTCGCGGCTGACTCCAAAATGCTTCGCAATATCAAACGTTGTCTTTCCGGTGATGACAAAACGCTGGAGTGATGAATAGGGAACCAGTGCAGCGGCTCCGACAGCGTAGGCCTCTTCTTCATCGGATTCGTTGTAATCTCGCGCTACCATTTTCCCCTGTTCGTTGGTTTTTGGAATTTCCAATTGGTTGGCTTTGTGACCAAGAAAGACGTGACAAACTTCTTCCATCAACGTAGCCTGATGCCGCGATTTTGGATGATTGGGATTCAGAATGACCAGTTGCCGACCGTTGGGCAATGGACGTGTAAACGTTCCGCCTGACCAGTCATTCGCGCCTTTGCCGAGCAAATGTTCACGCGCCGATTGCGAAAGCCCTTCGATCATTTTGAAATCTACGATCATCAATCCAGCGTACTGCGCCAGATCAAATGGATCAAGCGGCTCATCGTCGCGCCTGAGTCCGGCAAACGAACGCAGGTTCCGCGCCGATTGCTCGTATCGTTTGCCTTTTGGAGTAGGCGGTAGCGGGGCTTTCAGCATCGTTGTATTATAGTTTCAGGTCGTTCACGTTAGCGAGTCAAAGCGGGCGTGAATTAAAAATTTCTAGTTTGAGCATTTTCAACGCAAAGGTTCAATGGGACAAAGGTTCAAAGCTAACTATTCTAAATAAATTCTTTGACCTCTCAATCCTTTGACCCTTTGCGTTGAAAATATCTTACGAATTTCAGGACATCATCAATGCATCAAAATCTTCTCCGCTCTCTTTTGTTGATTAGTATCATCACCACGTTAAGTTTCGCGCAAGCCGAAAAAATATCTCCCGAAAATCAGGCAGTGCTTGACCGGATTTCGGCGGATTCATTGAAAGGACATTTGTCGTTCATTGCTTCGGATTTGCTTGAAGGACGTGATACTCCCTCGCGTGGACTGGACATCGCGGCAGAATACATTGCGGCGCAATTTCGACGCGCCGGATTGGAACCAGTGGGCGATGACGGGTATTTTCAAACGGCGAATTGGGTGCAACCGGAAGGCATCACCGAAGGATTTTCGCTGACGCTTTCAGGCGCTAAATTGCGCTCCAAAGTAAATCCTGAACAAATTAGTTTTAATTCCGATCAGGCGCTAAATGTCGAGCGTGGCTTATTATTCAAAGTAGATTACAGTGATAAAAAATCGTGGGAAGCCCTAACCGAAGCGCAGGTCAAAGGCAAAGTTATCTTCACCGAAATCCCTGATTACAGGCGTGAAGACCGCTCGAAGTGGCGTGAATTATTTCAGGCGGTGATGACGTTTCAAAATAAAATGCGCGCCTTGAATCCGGCTTTGATCGTGTCCGTAGATCGTGTTGAGACGAAGGGCAAAGGACTTGGTTCGCGTCGCTTGATTGACCCGGAAAATCGCCCGAACGCGAATTCAGCGCAACCGCTTCTGATGATTCACGATCCAAAAATTGTGAAGATGTTTGACGCCATGAAACCGGGATCGTCGTTGGCAAAACTTTCTTTGAATATTCCCACCGTCAACGAAAAACCAGTGAAAATTCGCAATGTCATTGGTCTGCTGCGCGGTTCTGATCCGGTTTTGAAAGACACGTACGTGATGGTGACGGCGCATTACGATCATCTTGGAATTCAACCTAATTGCACCCAAAAAGATTGCATCAGCAATGGAGCGAACGACGACGGCAGCGGTACGGTTTCCGTGATTGAATTAGCGAATGCGTTGTCGGCGCGAGCTTCCAGACCAAAGCGCAGCATTATTTTTATGACGGTTTTTGGCGAAGAAAAAGGTTTGCTCGGTTCGCGGTATTACGGGCGTCATCCCATTTTTCCCATTGAAAAAACTATCGCGGATGTGAATCTCGAACAGGTTGGACGTACCGATGATTTAGAAGGCCCACAGGTCAATCGCGCCAGCATGACAGGCTTTGATTTTTCGGATGTCGGAGAAATTTTCAAAGCTGCCGGAGACCTGACCGGCATCGCCGTCGTCAAGCATCCCCGCAACAGCGACGCCTTTTTTGGACGTAGCGATAATCAAGCGCTGGCGGATCAGGGAGTCCCCGCGCATACCATTTGTGTCGCGTTTGAATACCCCGATTATCACGGACTCGGCGATCATTGGGACAAAGTTGATTACGATAACATGGCGCGGACCAACAAAATGGTCGCTTTAGGATTGTTGATGATTGCTGAGAAAGCTGAAGCTCCGAAATGGAACGAAGCGAATCCGAAGACGGCGCGATATGTGAAGGCGTGGAAGGATCGGCAAAACAAATGATAAGCGAAACAGACTTCAATAAACTATTTCAGGGAAGTTTTTGGAAGAAAGTTGTTGATGATACCTCTGTTCCTTACAAAGGAAAGAAACCTGTAAAAGGAGAAACTCTTAAAAAACTATACTGCGATATAAAGGATCGGCACTACTATCCCGGTCTTCCGCGAGAGTATGTGGTTTCTGACAAGCACAACTTTGTTTCTCGAATTGTCCCCGTTTTTGATATTCGAGAAAATTGTGCGTATTACTTTTGCATAAAACAATTAGAACGGAATATTGCATTAAATCGAGTTGACGGAACATATGGTGGGTGGACATTGGGTAATCCAATTCGAGAGAAAGAGAACATAGAATTTAAAGGCTTAACGCCACTGTCTTCAGCCCCGATAAATAGTTATAATCCAGTTAAGTGGTCACAAAATTGGAAAGAATTTCAGAAGCGTGCATTTGCTCATAGTACTGATGAGAAGCATAGTTTCTTTCTAAAAGTAGACATCGCAAATTTTTATGACACAATTAATCTCAATCTGTTAGAGGGTAAAATTAGATTGGTTGCTGATAGTAACAACGCATTTGCTATAGATTTGCTTTTTCATTTACTTAAAAACTGGAACAGAAGGTTTGAGAGATATGCCCAAAAATCCGTAGGAATTCCTCAGGACGAAGTCGGGGATTGCTCACGAATTCTCGCAAATTTCTACCTTCAAGAGTACGACAGTTTCATGAAAGCAAAATGTGATGAAAGAGGCGCAAGTTATTTAAGATACGCCGATGATCAGATCATTATGGCTGCGAATGAAGATATTGCGTATGAGATTTTGTTTGAAGCCTCAAAAGAATTATTCAAGATCAATCTGAATATTAATTCTAGTAAAGTTGAACCATTTGACTCGCGAGAAAAATTTAATCAGTATTGGTCATTCGATCTTTTTCATTCTTTTGATGACATAGATGACAAAGATGCAATAAATAAAGGAATAGAGACATACTTTCAATGGCTAGAGCAGGGAGTTTCATTTCGATATGATTCCGTATTACGGCGCATCGTAAGCGTGGGGCTATCCATCGCCAAGCCGCATCTCAAACAAAAACTGCTGGCGAAGTTTTACGACCCAAAATTTCTAATTTCAGCGGAGTATTGGCTACTGGACAGAATCGCTCAAAGTTTGCCAGATCGAGCTGATCTTTTTAGCGTATTAGATGAACAAATACCGCGCGTCAGGTTTAATTCTTTTCACTATATTTTACTAAAGTTTTATAGAAAATATCGAAAAAATGATTTTCCTGAAAGTGAAATTTTAAGCCGCATTGAAGAGTTGGGGATAAGGCTTACGTGATACAGACACAAACTTAAATTTCATCTATTTGATAAATTGAAAATCTACGGAGTATGGCTCTCTAAATGAAATTTGGATCGAAGCTTTTATTTGGTTTTTAAAGTGCGATTGTAAATCTTGTAACGAAGGTGAGGGCAAAATCGCTGCACCGTTTTTCATCACAAGCTGCAACAAAGGTTTTCCTGCACCATCTTCACCGTTAAATTTTCTGATCTCATCGCCAATCATCAATCCATTTTCATCGTAGCTGCGCCACACCTGCTTGCGGTATGGCATCGTGATTTTTCCTTCGCTTAATTTCTGCTTTGGTTCGCCGTTCAGCTCGACCATTTTGTAGACGCCGGACAGCGCGGGAGCGTCGCGTGAAGTTGAAAGATCAGTGCCGACGCCGAAGGAATCTATTGGCGCGTTATTCGCTAATAGTTCTGCAATTTTATGTTCGTCTAAATCTCCGCTCACCATAATTCTGGCTTTTTGTAAGCCTGCTTCGTCAAGGATGGCGCGAACCTTTTTAGCGTTGAGTAATAAATCGCCGCTGTCAATGCGGACGCCGCGAAGCGAATCTCCAATTTTAGTAGCCAGCTTCGCTCCATTGATCGGATCGTAGGTGTCAATCAACAGCGTCGTAAAGTGCGGGAAGACGCTGTGAAAGGCTTTGAAAGAATCGAATTCATCGGCGAACGACATCACCCACGAATGCGCCGCAGTGCCGAAAACAGGGATGCTGAATTCCATTCCGGCTTCGACGTTGGAGGTTCCAAAGCAGCCTGCGATGAACGCCGCCCGCGCCGCATGCAATCCCGCATCCATTCCGTGAGCGCGTCGCGTTCCGAATTCGATGACGCGGCGACCTTTCGCAGCCTGCACAATCCGCGCCGCTTTCGTCGCAATCATCGTTTGAAAATTAATCGTAGCGAGCAAATACGTTTCGACGATTTGCGCTTCGATCAACGGAGCCGTGACGCGCAGAATTGGTTCATTCGGAAAGAAAATCGTACCTTCCTGCATCGCGGAGACTTCGCCGGAAAAGCGAAAATTTCTCAGGTATTCAAAGAAATTTTCGGATACTTCCGCAAAGACAGGGAGTGATTTCAAGTAAGAAATTTCGGCTTCGCTGAAGCACAAATTCTGCAAATATTCAAGCGCCTGCTGAAGCCCTGCCATCACCAGAAAAGCGCGATTCTTTGGAAATTTTCGGACGAACAATTCAAAGCTGGCAACGTCATGCTGACGCCCATTCGCCAGGTATCCGGCAGCCATGGTGAGCTGGTAAAGATCGGTAGCAAGTCCTAAGTTTTTGGTCATATAAACCGCCTTAGTGTAAGATGTACACTAACTAGGCTGAGATGTCAAGATGTTGATTGGAAAATAGCGCACGAAGTGTGCGAAAGCATAAAGCAGCCGAACCCAGGGACTGTGGTGAGTGAGATTTTCAAGCCCGTGAAATGGGCGACAGTACATTTGCTATCACCCGTTTCACGGGCTTCGCTAACTTTGCAAATTCGATTCCTGGGGCTTACGCACCCAGGCTATATGCTTGCGCCAGCTTCGCAGGCTGAGGAAAAGAAATTTTCAAACAAGCCGCTTAGGAAAATTCATTGAATTGGGTATAATCGGCGCTTCGTAATTCCGACAGGCGAGACGCCTGGCGCACCTAAAAGGAGATACCTGTGAAAGAAGGTTGGGAAGCTGTTATCGGTCTTGAAATCCACGCGCAATTGGCGACAGAGACGAAAATCTTTTGTCGTTGTTCGGCGACATTTGGCGATGAGCCGAACGCGAATACTTGTCCGGTTTGTCTGGCGTTGCCCGGAGCGTTGCCTGTGATGAATCGGCAGGCGCTGGAATGCGCGGGTAAAGCTGCGCTCGCGCTGGGATTGAAGATTAATCTTGAATCAATCTTTTCGCGCAAAAATTATTTCTATCCTGATTTACCGAAGGGCTACCAGATTTCACAGTTCGATAAGCCGTTTTCAGAACACGGCGCAGTCGAAATTTTGTCCAGCGAACGCGATGACGGCGGGCGTCCGATTGAATGGAAGTTGAAAAAATTCGGCATCACTCGCGCTCATATTGAAGAGGACGCGGGGAAATCTGTTCACGACATCGGCGAGGCTACGAAGTCGTATGTGAATTTGAATCGCGCGGGAACTCCATTGCTGGAAATTGTCAGCGAACCGGATTTTCGCACGAGTTGGGAAGCATACGATTACGTCGCGTTTGTGCGGCGGACGCTCCAGGATATTGGTGTCTGCGATGGCAACATGGAAGAAGGGAATTTGCGCTGCGATGCGAACGTCTCGGTACGACATCCCGGCGAAAAATTCGGGACGCGAACCGAAACGAAAAATATTAATTCGCTGCGATTTATTCAGAAAGCGATTGATTACGAAATTGCGCGGCAAATCGAAGTCATCGAATCCGGCGGAAAAATTCATCAGGAAACGCGCCTCTGGAATGAAAAAGAAAATCGCACGTTTATGATGCGCTCGAAGGAAGACGCGCACGATTATCGTTATTTTCCTGAGCCGGATTTGCCGCCCTTAGAAGTCAGCGAAACGTGGATTGCCAAGCTGAAATCCGAATTGCCGGAACTACCCGAAGCGCGTCGTCAACGCTTCATCAAAGAATATGATTTGTCTCCCGAAGACGCCTTAACAATGACGAGTTCGCGTGCGCTGGGCGATTACTACGAAACCGTCGTCAAGGTTTCTGGCAATCATAAACTCGCCGCGAACTGGGTGTTATCGGAACTGCTGCGCGAACTGAACAATTCAAATATTGCGATCAATGATTGTCAGGTGACGGCGGAAAATTTAGGCAAGATGATTGGCTTGATTGAGAATTCCACGATTAGTGGCAAGATTGCAAAAGACGTTTTCGCCGAAATGTGGACGAATGGCGGCGACCCGGAAACGATCATTAAAGACAAAGGCTGGGTGCAGATTACGGACACTTCGGCGATTGAAAAAATCGTGGATGAAGTGATTGCGAATAATCCCGGACAGGTCGAAAATTATAAAGCAGGCAAAGTGCAGTTGATGGGATTTTTTGTCGGACAAGTCTTGAAGGCGAGTGGCGGCAAGGCGAACCCACAGGCAGTGAATGAAATTGTGAAGGCGAAATTGGGATAGTAAAACCAATATGACACTAAAACGTTCCATCCTGTCTCTTGTTATTGTTTGGTGCATTGTTGCACTAAGCTGTAAATCTGTTGCGGCACAAGAAATAAAAATTGCACCTCCCATTACTCCGGTAAAGCGGGGCGACGAAGTTGCGGTAATTGTAACTAAGTACGGCAAAATAAAAATACAACTCTTCTCTGATGTTGCCCCAAAACACGTCGAAAATTTTAAGAAACTTATCAAAGGTCGTTTCTATGACGGACTTGCGTTTCATCGCGCCGTGCCAAATTTAATTGTGCAAGGCGGAGACCCGAACACAAAAACGGGCAATCGGGAAACCTGGGGGATGGGCGTCGCAAACCAACCCAAGGTAGAAGCGGAGTTCAATGATCGCCCCTTCGTTGAAGGCACATTTGGGGCTGCGCGGGCATCTGATCCAAATAGTGCAAGTTCGCAATTTTTTCTGTGCGTGCGGCCTAATCCGAATTGGGATGGGAAGTATACAAATTATGGCCAGATCATTTCAGGCATCGAAGTAGTGCGTCAAATGACTTTGTTACCGATTGATGAGCAACAACGATTGACGGAAAAAATCGTGATGTTAAAAGTGTATTTGGAGCGCTATCAGAACGTAATCAAACGCAAGGTCAATCCCAAACGACGAAAACGGAAATAAGCTGGATGAGAACCTTGAACATTCAAGAAGTTATTTATTTAAAATAATCTTAGTAACCAGCCCCCTAAAAAACTATGACTTTCATGAAACACTCAAAACTTGTATTCGTATTTTTTATTGGATTATTTATTGCCGCGTGCGGTGACTCTACGACGGCTCCTCCGAAAGAGGGAACTGCTTCGTCACCTGCGAAAGTAACCAAGGCGGCGGCGATTCCTGCGCTTCAAGCGGGCGAAGAAATTGCTGTCATTGAAACGGATTTCGGCAAAATCAAGATTCAGCTTTTCAGCGATGTCGCGCCGAAGCATGTTGAGAATTTTAAGAAGCTCATCAATCAAGGGTTTTACAACGGGCTGGCTTTTCATCGTGCAATTCCTGATTTGATTATTCAGGGCGGCGATCCGAATACGAAAAATGGTGATCCTAGTACCTGGGGAATGGGGCAGCCGGATCAACCCAAAGTCAAAGCTGAATTTAATGATCGTCCTTTTGTGAAAGGCACTTTGGGAGCAGCGCGTGGCGGGGAACCGGACAGCGCAAGCAGCCAGTTCTTTCTTTGCGCTGCGCCGAATCCGCAATGGGATGGACAGTACACGAATTTCGGACAGGTCATCGAAGGGCAGAGCAATGTTCAGATCATGACACGAACGCCAGTGGACGGGGATAAGGTCAAAGAAAAATTGATGATTAACAAAATGTATCTGGAGAAGTACCAGAAAAAATAAGAAGACACTAAGAGTATTAGACAGGATTGACGCGATGAACAAGATTTACGAACACTTCATAAGTTATGGCTCATCTTGTTAATCCTGTCTCGACCGGTCTGCCTGATTGGTCGAAGACTACGATGTATGCATTTCATTGAAGCTTTAAAGCTCGCCGCTTCCTCAATTATTTCTCACAAATTACGTTCGTTTCTGACGTTGCTTGGCGTTATTTTTGGTGTCGCTACGGTCATCATCGTCGTGTCTCTGATTGAAGGCTTTAATAAATACGTTGACGAAAAAATTGCGGATATTGGGACGAATGCATTCAGTGTTCAGCGATATTCGATTGAAGATTTTTCCAGCGTCGAGCGTTTGGAACAAGCGCGGCGGCGCAATCGTGATATTCGCCTCGAAGATTATCTGGCACTCAAAGAATTGAAAGGTGATTACATTGACGAAGTTGGAGCGATGGCGGGAACCGCTGGCGAAGTTAAATACGAAAATATCAAATTGTCTGAAGTCGCTATTCAAGGTGTCAGTTCCAACCTGCCGGAAATTGATCGGACAGAAATTGCCGAAGGTCGCAGTTTTACCAATACTGATGAAGAACATCATCAATTAGTGTGCGTCATCGGCGCGGATGTCTCAGAGAAATTCTTCTCGAAAAAAAGCACTCCGATTGATGAATTCATCAAGGTTGACGGGCGTCCATTGAAAGTCATTGGCGTAGCGAAAGCGCAAGGTTCTGTCTTTGGGCAATCGCGCGATAAATTCGTCACGATGCCGCTGTCAACTTTTATGGTAACGTATGGTGCTCGGCGGTCATTGCAACTGAAAATTACATCGGTCAACGAAGTAACTTACGAAGACGCCATAGATCAGGTGCATGCGATGCTCAGAACGCGGCGCAAACTTGGTCCAATCGAATCTGATAATTTTGGCATCATCACGCCGAGCGCGATTAATGGTTTGCGCGAAAAGATTTTCGGGACAATTCAAATGGTTGCAGTGGGCGTGACTTCGATTGCGTTAGTCGTGGGCGGCATTGTGATTATGAATATTATGCTGGTGAGCGTGACCGAGCGAACGAAAGAAATTGGCATTCGTAAAAGCCTGGGCGCACGGCAATCCGACATTCTCAAACAGTTTCTGGTGGAATCCGTCGCGCTGTCGTTTATGGGCGGAGCGCTGGGAGTTTTGATTGCTTTTATCATTGCCAAACTGGTGGAAACTTTTACACCAATTCCGACTTCGCTGCCGATGATGGCAGTTGCGGTGGCGTTATTTGTTTCTGGCAGCGTTGGATTAATTTCAGGAATTTATCCGGCGTGGCGAGCTGCGAAACTTGATCCAATTGTCGCGCTGCGGGCAGAATAACGTACAACGGGCTGCCAGCCCGTTGATGAGTATGGCGAGAACCCCCTACGATTTTAACTTACCGGAAGTTAATCGGCGGGCTGCCAGCCTGCCGTACCTCACGCAAATTTCACCGTTACCGTATTTGCTGAAACTGCATCAACTTTCAAATTAATATTGACCTCGCCTTTGCCCGCCAGAGTACTGGGCAACAGCAAGTTCAATTGATCCAAGCCTTCATAAAACCCTTGCGCTCCGGCATATTCAACCGTGGCTGGAGTCCCGCCAAGATCGCAAACGACTCCGCTTAGCGAAGTTCGATTTCTGAGTCCGGTTCCAAAAATAATCAGATAAATTTTGTCTGTCGCAGAACTCACATCAACGGCTTTGGTGATGTAGCGTTTTGCCGTGGCGTCGTAAGTCAAAATCGCGTCTTCGGTGGAAACGTTGTTTTTGATGCGCTGAATATAACCTGCGACTACGCCAGTGGCATCGGCATTGGCTGAAAATAATCCTGGCGCTACGGTGGCTACGGTGACGCTTCCAGTTGCTACCGAAGTTGATCCCTGAAGTGCAGTCAGTGTTGCTGCGCCGTTTGCTGTTCCCGTTGGAATCAGAACGTTGACCTGCGTTGGTGACGCATAAAAAATCCGGGCATTGCGGGTGGTATTGCTGGAATCTTTGACAGTCACGGAAGTGTCACCCAGCGTAGTCGGTAACGGCAGCGTCGTCGCAGCTTGCGAGGTTGAAGCGAGACCATTGCCAAAAATTGAGGCAATCCCTTCACTGGTGACTGCGCCACCTGACGCATAGCTTGCGCCGGAAACAGTGGTCATCGCCGAAGTTGTCGCGGGAAGCCCTGAGAGCGCTAATTCATACGTTGCGGTGTAGCCACCACTGCCATCTGAGACGGTATTAAGTAAAAGCGTTGATCCGCCTTGTTGATAAATTCCATCGTTAGAGTTGCGCGTACTGCGTGTGCCTTTGGTATTGTATGGCGATTGCAGAAAAACCGTATCGGTCAACGTATCATCGAACATCAGTTGTGAAGTGAAATCGTAAGATTGCGTCGTGCCGTTAAAGAGTCTGATTTTATAGTGCATGTGAACGGTACGCCCTTGATACCAGCCGGGATACACAGTAGTGAATTCGACTGCGCCATTGGCATCGCTAATCTGATAGCCACGCAAAAATTTCTTGCCGATATTATTGGGATTGCCCGATCCGCTGACATCCGAATATCCACCGCTTGAATCACAATGCCATAAATCAACCAAAGCTCCGGCCAGCGGCGTACAGGTGCTGCTGCTGGTTCGATAGACGATGAGTTTGAGCGTGAATTTGGTTCCGGTTGAGATCGTTCCATTAGAGGTATCAGGTCGAATATCCGAACGATTCAGTCTTTCATCAACAAAGAATGGCCCTTCAGTCAAGGCTGGTCGGGCGACACACGCCATTTCCGTGACGGGCTTAGTGATTTGAACCGGAGAGGTGGCAAACAACGAAGGTTGAAGTAGGCGTGTCACCAAATCACTGTGATTGATTGGATTCGGTGCAGGATGAAAGCCCGGAATGAGCGATTGCTTATCACCAATTCCAAGCAGTGAAGTGGCTCCAACTGCACCCATTAATTTGAGCGAATCACGACGACTGAGTAGTTCTTTTGAATTATTTTTTCCCGACATGTGGTTTTCCTTTTAAGCAAAAAACGAGATACAGATACTGGCAAATAAAATCATGCCTGCCCACACCATAGATAAAATTAATAGCGGCCTTCCGATGGTGTTTTCCACTAATGTAGCTTCAGCGTAGCGAAGGGCAGAGAGCTTGCGCCGGGATTTGGTTAAGCGGCGGTTTATTTGTCGGTAATTTATTTTCGGGGTCGAAGTTAAGACTCGTAGATGAAACATATTCAAAACCTTAAAAATGCGAGACTTTGATCGTAGTTGGATTGATTAAAAACAGGCGCTCAATAAATTTTGAGCGCCTGTTGGTTATTTTGCGAACGGGTTATCTTCCTCCGCCATCTCTTCCACCACCACCAAATCCACGTGCCATCTGAAGAATTCGGATAAGTTGCACCGATGTATATTTTGTCGTCAGATTGGTCCATTGACCGCCGTTCTTCAAAATTGTAATCACGTCAGTTAAAAACTTTGCTTCAGCAATTAATTCAGCATTTTCCTGACCGGTGCGAATACCGGAAATAACGCCGGCCGCCGTATTGGCTGCTGCCGTATTTCCAGCGAGAACGGCAGTGTTATAAGCCGTCTGCGCATCGGTTAAGGCAGTTGATGTCGTTGTCGGAAGTGATGCTTTCAAGGTCGTTGCAGCGGCGTTGATCGCAGTGATTTGACCTGCTGTCAAGCTGGGCGCACTAGCATCCGCAAGAGCTTTCGCTAATCCTCCCAGTGAATCACGCGTTCCGCCATGATCATCGAAGCCGAAAGCTGCACTGACAATAAAGGTTGAGAGTAAGAAAGCTGTGGATAACAGAATTCCGAATTGTTTAGTTGAAAACTTCATGTATCTCCTAAGTTAATGCAGGGCAAAAGTCACCCTGTCGTTTAATAAATGCGGCGCAAAGCTACCGCCCGCAAAGGTGAAAAATCACCTTTGAAACCGTGAGGATGTGAGCAATTCACATCCTGAAACTTGATGAGAAAATGAGGGGCTTAGGGCAATAGAAATGATTCAAAGTTCACGCTTCGGCAGGTTATTTGACTACCACACTGAAGCGTGAACTCTAGACTTATTTTTCGTCGTCGTGCGGCTTTTTCCATTCACCTTTTCCATGATCCATCGGGCGTGGCGGCCCGCCGAATCCGCGACCTTCCTGCGCCGTGAAATCAGCGGGAGGTTGGAAAAGTGAAGGTGATGGCTCACCGCGATTAATATTGGTCAGGCGGTAGGTGTGATCGCCGTTGAGGGGGTCGCTATGCTTGCTTAAAATAACTTCTTGAAGTTCAGTTGAGTACCAGCGTTCGGTGACAATTTCCAAAGCTTGATCGTTGCCGATTTGTCCGGCGGGAATTGAAATCGTAGAGCGTGTGCCATCGGCGTCAACGCCTTCAATGCTGCGCTTGCCAAGAACTTCTGTTTTGGCTTTGGACGATTGCGGACGCTCAGGTCTCATCGGAGGCTCCCCGCCCTGACGCGTCGGCTTTTGATCAAACGTCTTATTATTCAAATTCAGGACGTAGCTTTTTCCAGCAACCGGATCATTAACAAAAGCCAGCTTGGGTGCTTCGCCTGAAGCGGCAAGCCCGCCAATGGAAGGTAATGATTGTTCGCGGCGCGTACGGCCTTCGCTGTCGCGTGAAATAGTTCCAGTTGATTTATTCTCAACTTTACTGCCATTTCCAAGGATGCGGGTCATGATCGTTTCTGAAGTAGCAGTGAACGGAGCACCCTTGATGGTCTTGCCGCCAAAGCGCATTTCTGACCGGACAAATTGAAATGACTGTCCGCGCTCAGGATGCTGACCTGGCTCAAATTCTTTTTTCCCATCCGGTGGAGGGGGGGGACGGTCTCCTCTGCCGGGGCCAAAATCACGACCTCGACCACCGCCAGGTTGACCCCAGACGCCAACTGTAAGCAGGCTCAGACACAGTGAAAGGATTGCAAATTTAATGAAAAGTTTGGACATAAAAAATTACCTCAACGTCGTTTACTGAACAAACCGAATAGCTCTGGCTAAACCGTCATCGCCGATGATGACATCAGCTTTGACCAGTTCGGACTGGCGCTCACGATTGGTGGGGACACCCATCGAAGCCATCATCGTGCGCGGAACTTCGACTCGCACCACATGACCGCTGTCAGCCGCCGTCTCATCTGAAAGATAGGTCAGCGGAAGAAAATCAGTCGTTGCTTCTGCGGCTTTTTCTTTGGTGAATCGTGAATGCGAAATTTTGTTTTGCGGACGTTTCATGGACGGCTGATAGGAAGCTTTGACGGTGGTTAAATTCCGGGGAGTATTGTCAATTATTTGATCTCCCGACGGTTTGACAGTCGGAGTTACCGGAAGCGGTGTAGCGTGATCGTTGACCGCGATAACATTCGGTTTATCCGTTTTTGAATTTGACCGTGACGCCAGCATGACAAACCCGAAGACTACTAAAGCCGTCGCCGGAATTGCCCATCCCCAACGCCAGTTAAAGCCTGCGACCAATGATGAAAAAAGATTACGAGGCTGAGTGTTAGCTGCCTGATGAGACAAGTTACCTTCAGTCGCAATCTGATTTCTGATGCGTTGGAATAAGAACGGCGAATTCACTGCCGCGTCAATTTCTTCCTGATCTGCACGGGCCGTCATTAAGATTTGGCGGCACAGTTCGTCACTGGCATCATCCTGATTGTAAGGGTTTTGTTTCATAACTCCCTCATTTACTTTAAGCGTTTAAAAGCTAATTGTAGTGCCTGTCGCGCACGATGTGCGCGGCCTTTCACTTTGGCATTTGACCAGCCAAAAAAGTTTCCAATTTCCGCGACTGACCATTCTTCTTCGTAAAGCAACGTGATGGCCAGCCGATCTTCAGGTTTCAATTTTACCAGTAATTTTTCAGCCAGGTCGCGCGAAATGAGCTGCCTCTCGTTGCCTGAACCGCCTTTGCTTTCGGCTAAACGATTGTCAAAAGTTTCGGCCTCGTCATCGTCAAAATCACTGAAAACATTTTCTTTGCGCCGTTGTCGGCGTCGCAATTCATCGAAGCAGGCATTCGCCGTAATCCGCGCCAGCCATGCCGAAAAAGAATTTTCCTGGGCGCCCTGAAATCGACCCAGCGCGGTGTAGGCGTTAAAAAAACTGGTCTGCATAATGTCTTCGATTTGTTCCTGACGCGGGAAGAATTTTCCAGCGATTCCGGCAACCAATCGTTTATGACGTGCAAAAAGCTGTGCGAACGCGGTTTCATCACCAGCGACAGTCGCGGCGACTAATTCATCATCGGTCTGGGCGACTGTGCGTGTTTCCTCAATCACAATTACTTTGCTAACATTCACCATAGTTACAGTTGCTACGATAACAGTCCTGGCGCATCGTGGGAAATAATGAACATCATCAATTCCTATACCTACAGACGACTTGTAGAAAGGATTGGTTATGAAAAAAATTCAGGGCATAAATATTTTTTGATCGTATAAAAAATATAGTTGGGAGAATCCTGATAGAAGCGAATTCAAACGTCCAACAAACTTTAGTTTGTTGAGGTTTCACAGGAGAGCCGCTCTTGCCGAGAGTTGCAACAAACTGAAGTTTATTGAACATATGAGTAACTGGCTCGAAAATGTGTGGATGGCGCTGGATACGTTGCGCCAGCATAAATTACGTTCTTTTCTGACCGTCCTCGGCGTCATTATCGGGACGATGACGGTGATTGTGATTGCTGCCTTTGTTTCGGGGATTGACGCACGTGTTGCGCAGGAAATTCAATCGTTTGGGACGAATTCAATTTATGTTTACAAATTCGATCCCGGTTTTAATATTGCGCCAAGCTACGAGGAACGCACGCGCAAGCCACTCAGTTATGAAGATGCGATGGCGATTAAAGCTGAATGCAGTACCGTCACCAATGTCACTCCGCTGATTTCCCCGGTAGATTTTACACAGGGGCCAATGGCTGAGCGGGTGCAGGTGAAATACAAAGAAAATCAAATGTCGAATGCGACGGTGAAAGGGTTGCTGCCGGATTTTTTCAAGATGGGAACTTCAGAAATTGAAGAAGGAAGATTTTTCAACGACTCCGATAATGCGATTCGCGCCGATGTGGCTGTAATTGGCAGTGATGTCGCCAATACACTGATGCCATTGGTGAGCGCACTGGAAAAAGAAATCACGATCAATGGACGCCAATATCGCGTGATCGGAGTAGCAAAAAAGCGTGACAATTTTTTGATTAGCGCCGAAGACCCCGGTAATGAAAATAAATCGGTCTATTTGCCGTATTCTTCGCTAATGAAGATTTATCCGAACCTTGAAGATAATTTCATTATGGCGACGGCTGAGACCGGAAAACTGGATGCCGCCGTCGAAGAAATCCGGCAGGTGTTGCGCAAGCGCAGAAAAGATTCTTATAGTGCGCCTGACAGTTTTGGGGTTTCTACGGCGGATAATATTGTCAGTCAGTTTCAATCCATTACCAGCGGAGTCTTTTTGTTAATGGTGGCGATTTCTTCCGTCGGATTATTAGTGGGCGGCATTGGCGTCATGAATATAATGCTGGTGAGCGTCACCGAGCGCACGAAAGAAATTGGCATCCGCAAGGCGATTGGCGCAAAAAAACGTGACATCATTTCGCAGTTTCTGGTCGAAGCTGCTACTCTGACAGGCCTTGGCGGAGTGCTGGGAATTTTATTTGGATGGATTGTGGCGGAACTGGTGAAATTAGTGATGCCAACATTTATCCCGCTCTGGGCGCCCATCACGGGTTTTGTAGTTTCAGTGGCACTGGGCGTAGGATTTGGATTATGGCCCGCAGTCAAGGCTGCGAAGCTTGACCCTATCGAAGCTCTAAGATATGAATAGGTCCTTGATCTTTGGATTTTGGTCTTTGGTTTGGCAAAAAAAAATTCCAGTTTCACCTAAATCGCAGATGATTTACGAAACTTGCCGAAACTTGCGAGCTTCGTAAGAAATCCAAAGACCCAAGAACAAATTCCCAATAAATCTGAATTGCTTTGACGAGCGTATGTAAATATGAGGTTGGAAGTGGAGGGGAATAACCCGCAGCAAAATATTCCGGCAGACGAACCGGGGATCATCGTGCGCTTGCGTGCGAAGGATCAAGCTGCGCTTGATGTCCTCTACGCACGATATTCGGGTTTGGTGTATGCGCTGGCACTCAGAATTGTTCACCAACCGGCTGATGCGGAAGATGTTGTCATTGAAACTTTTTGGCAGCTCTGGCAACAGTCAGCGGATTATAATAACGAACGCGGTCAACTGCGCTCGTGGATTGTGACGATTGCGCGTAGTCGTGCGCTGGATCGTCTGCGCTCAATGAAGCGTACTCCGGTGGCGGAGTCAGAAGAATTTAATCAACCTGTCGCGGATGATAATCCTGAACAGGAAACCTGGCTGAATGAGCAGGCAGCTATTGTTCGTCAGGCTTTAGTGAGTTTGCCTACCGATCAGCGGCAGGCTTTGGAATTGGCTTATTATCACGGTCTTTCACAATCGGAAGTCGCTGGAAAATTAGGCGAACCGCTCGGAACGATCAAAACCAGAATGCGTCTCGGCATGATGAAATTGCGCGATCAGTTGCGTCATTTACGAGGGCAATAAACATGATGAACACGGAAAAGTTCACAGAATTAGCTTCACTTTACGCCGTCGGCGCATTGGATGGAGTCGAATTACGCGAGTTTGAAACTTACCTGCGTAATGCTTCCGCCAGCGAACGGGGTGAACTGAAAGAATTAAACGAAGCCGCCGCGTTGATGCCGCTGGCGTTGCCCGCTTCGTCTGTGCCTGCCTCCGTCAAAGCCAGATTGTTTCAACGGGTCGAAGCGGAAAATAATGTCGCGCCCACTAGAATTGTTCCTGTGCCGCGTAAATCCAGTTGGTTCGATATTTTTAACTGGCAGCCTGCGACTGGATTATTCGCGGCAGCTTCGATTTTGTTGGCGTTGACGACTGCTTTTCTATTTTGGAAAAATAACCAGATCGTTCACCAGCGCGATGTTTTAGCGCAGCAGGTGGATGAGCTTTCCAAACTGAATGTTGCGACTTCGCAGCAGTTGGATGAACTGGTCAGCCAGACGACGAAACTTGTTTCCATGACAGGGCAGGCAACTCCGAACGCGAAGGCGAAAGTTTTCTGGGATACCAATAAAAACCAATGGGTAATTTACGTGTTAGATCTACCTACAGCGCCAGCGGATAAAGTTTATCAGCTCTGGTACATCACCAATGATCAGCAAAAATTGAGCGCGGCAACCTTCCGTACTGACGCCAATGGACGCGGAGAAATTCGCGTGTCTGTTCCTTCGTCCACTGTTCCCAAATTAGCCGCGACCGCCGTCACGATGGAACCACAGGGCGGTTCCGCGCAACCAACTGGACAGATTCAATTGGTTGGCTCTATCGGGGCGTAATGTAGGGTAAACTTTCTAGTTTGCCTTTTTTCTCCATGAAAAATTTGGAAGCCAACAGGCAAACTAGAAAGTTTGCCCTACTCCAAAACAGCCACGCTGAAGCGTGAACTCTAAGCGCCACTGGACATCATCATTCCCGCCAGTTACCATCTGAGTTTATATCAATCCCAAAATTCGGAATTATTCTCTATGAAGAAAACGTTGTTACTGATTTTTATTTTATCCGCCTCCGTAGCGCTTTTCGCGCAGGCAAAGAAAGATGAAAAAGCGAAGAAGCCGGATGCGGCGAAAACGCCTGCGGCTCCGGCAGTGCAGCCCGCCAAGGATACTCGCAAGCTTGCTTTGAGTGATCGTGCTCAAGTTACCTTAGCCGATTTGAATGTTGAGATTACTTCGGATGCGCGTGTCATTGCGATGATGGCGGCGCTGAATGCTGCCGGGTTCGATTTTGAACCTGGGAATCGCGGACTGACAACTTTACGTGCACAGCTCCGCGAAGACCTGAAAAATATTAACCCAAGCCTCGTGCGTCGTTTGCAGGCTTACGTGACTTCGCACAGCAAGGGGCGCATTGATGCTTCGGCGGTTGCACCGTATTTAAGCCTTGCTTTGACGCTGACGCCGGCTCCCTCTTTTTCGGTAGACATGGCGGCTGATAAATTGCCGGATGACGTGCGGGAGATTACTGATTTTGCTTTACTGCTGGAAGAATTTTACCGCGATACGAAATTTGGTTTGCTGATGCCAAAATATTTACAGGCTCACGAAACGGCGGCGAAAAGTTATGTTCCATCGGCGGTCAATGCAGTGGCGAATATCATTCAATATCTGCACACGGAACCAGTGTTGGAATTGCCTCCAGCGTATGTTCCGCGTGTGCAAAGTACTCCACGTGAGAAGTTGCCGGAATCTTATCGGCTGCAAAATCGGGTGCGCCGCTTCGTCGTGATCCCTGATTTATTGAATGCTTCAAATGCCGTGAATTTGCGTGTCATCCGCGACACTTACTACGTTTTTCTGGGCGCGAATGTAGATACGAACGCGGCTGTTCGACGTGGATTTATTCGCTTTGTACTTGATCCGATTGTGGATCGGCAGGTCAAAGAAGTCGCAGCGGTTGGCCCTGAACTTCGCAAACTCCGCGATAGTCGAGGTGACAAAGCCGCGCCAGAATACAAAAATGGGAATGCTTATTTTCTGATTGCTGATTCGTTGACGCGCGCGATTGATGCCCGGATTGATAGCCTGGAGACTTTGTTGTCACGACGCTACGCCGATGAAAAGGCGCTGAAAAAAGCCAT
>JAYVRW010000162.1:0-5578 GCA_043775925.1 Blastocatellia bacterium | reverse complement strand
AAATTGAAAGAAGTAAAATTGCCAAGCTAAAAAATGGCAAATGGAAAGTCAAAAAAAAGAATACGAAAATTCATTTCCACAACTTTTGACACAAACTCGAATTTTTCAAACTTCACGAAGATACGGAGATTTACCAGTATTTCAATCGGCACTATCGTCATTTTTTCCCCCGCTTACCGTCGCGGACAACGTTTGCCAGGCAAGCCGCGAACTTATGGCAGATCAAAGTGATCTGCCAGTCACTCCTGATCAAACAAGCGGGGCAACAACTTGATCCAGTGCCATCCATTGATACCATTCCCTTGCCAGTCTGCACGTACACGCGAGGTGGGTATCGAGATCAACACTTTCCCACGCTGGCAGAGTTTGGACATTGCGCCGCGAAAAAGATAAATTATTACGGCTTCAAACTGGGCTTGCGCATTTCCCGCCTTGGGATGATTACGCCTTATCCGCTCCTGTCGGCGCGGGCGCATGATGTCAATCATCTTGGTACCCTGATTGAAGGTTTTCAAGGTTTGGTTCCTGCGGACAAAGGATTTCTTGACCAGTACCAGCAAAAATTATGGCTCGTCACACAGCGCACACAAGTCATTACTCCGGTGCGACAGAATATGGCGGCAACTGAGACCGACGCCAAGCTATTACGCCAGGCAAAATATCGCCGCAAATTAGTTGAAACGGTTGGGTCTCAATTAACCGAACGCTTTCAGATCGCTAAAATTCGCGTCAAAGATTTCTGGCATTACCAGCATCGTCTTTACCGTAAAATCCTGAGTCATACCGTCGCTGTCTGTTTGAATCTTCAACTTGGGTTGCCTCCTCTTCATTTTGCTCTTTTGGCTTCCGAGTAAAGTTGCACACACGGTATAATTATCATTTGAGGCAATCAAATCAAGAACAAGCTCAACACCTTGATTGATAAAACCACTTTCAAAGTACTGTCCAATCTCTTTTGTTTTAGGGACGACTTCTCCAGCAATAATTTCAAAATAATCGTCAAAATGTCCACCTGTTAATGGATTTAGAACATTTTGGATCAACCAATTAATATTCCCCGAAACAAAAAGTCTCTCTCCCGTAGGGTCAGTCCATTTAAGCGGATTGTTCCGACCATAAGCGTAAAGGTTGAATCTTTGTGGGTCAATTGACATTGTAACTTGGTAGTACAGCGGATCAGGGCTAGAAAATCTGCCCTGCACACTCGACAGATACCGCGCCTGCGCAAAGTCCAATCCCGTCTCAGAATCGCGTTCATAGCCTGTGAATTTCTGTTTCGTATTCGTCGCCGCACCGTAGCCATTGCCCATGCGCATGCTTCCTGTCAACTCTTCGCCAAACGGCAGGAAGTCATGCCGCGTCACATCGCTCAACGCGCCGCCTACGGCAATTTCCATGCGTGTCGAACCGAGATGATCCTGCACCAGCCATTTGACGGCTGTACCTTCTGCGATCACCAGCATCTGACCGCCGCGATAGCCGTATTCTTTGCTTGGATTTGTCTGCGCAGGAATGCCGCTGGTCGCGTTGTATTCCGCCACCAGTTCGCCGCCAATGCCGTACACCATCCAGAGTTCGCCTTGTCCTGAAATGATCCGTTTGACTCTTTTCCCGTCCGCATTGTAGCGGTATTGATGTCCGCCATTCGCCGCCGAAGTCATGTGATTGTCGGCGTCATACGTCATCGCTCCATTCAGTCCCGGATTCGTCCACGTGTCCGTCACTAAATTTCCTACATTGTCATACGCCATCGTGGCGAGTTGTCCGACGGGGACTCCTAACCGATTCGTCGCCGCGCTGACCGTGAAATCTTTTTTGTTGATGGAGAGGTGAGGCTTTTTACGGAAGTGTCAACTAGCCTACGTCAAAATTTATCCGGCTAGTCAGAGCTACGCAGATTTATGAACATAGGAAAAACTACGGCAAAAGGCACCGCTCACGTTATATCTAGTCGGAAAGACTTACACAAAATTCTTAATACTCAATTAATAAGTACTTTATATTTTGATGGCAACCATTCCCTTACTTCAGCTTGCTCATCTTTTGACTGCTTAAATTGTTCAATAAAAATGCCAGTAAATTCTGGTTTGAAGCCAATTATGTCAAGTGGGTGTTCATAATCATTTGCGGAGTATTTACCCCAACTCGCACTTTCGCTAAAAACAAAATACTCATTATGGAACATTTCAAAGAGAACTGAAGATATGAAATTATCGCTCATGATCTCGCCCCAAGTAATATCAGAAGGGTATTTCATCCTAAGTAAAGGAATTCCTGAATCAGTCCCAAAGGTATTTTGAATAATAATGAGATTTTTATCCCCTAGCTTCACTAAGCATTTTTGCAAGTTTTCAAAATCTTCTTTAGTGAACAATGTTCCGCCTCGAATAGCCAATAAATTAAAATCAGGTTCAAATATAAGCTCAGGCAAGCCTTTATCACTAATAAATATATTACCTTGTAAAGGCTTCCAATCGGTTAAATATTCTTGCTCAGATAAGTAGTATTTATCTAAGTAGTCTTGAGCATTTTTTTTATCTCCCCACTCTTTTTCAGAAATAGTGCCAGAGTAAAGCGAATACCCTTTGAAAGAATATTGTTCAATTAATTTTTCTTTATCACTCATTGAGTAACCCTAATTTTAGTTATGCTTCCATTAATGTTAATGTCAAGAGTTGGAAGCCCACCTTCTTTTGCTGAGTTATGCATTCCAACTCTTATATCTCCTGATTTAAAATAACGATACCCATTTTCTCCTATTTGAACTTTAGCACCATATTGAATTGCTAATACATTAAATATATCATCCGCATCTCCCTGAATAGATCCCTTTCTAGCACCTCCTTTAAGACGCTGTAACGTACCAGCTTGCCCTATAAGACTCTCAACACTATTAAATCTTGCAAGCAACTTAGGTGCTGCTGCACCAGCAACAACTGTGGCTGCGGAATAAAGCCCACCTGTACGATCATCAAGACGGTCTGCTGCTACAGTGAGGGCTGCCACTTTAATAGCTTCCGCGATTGTTACAGGTGCAGCCAATGCTGCGACTGCGCCACCGAGAACACTATAAACTATAAAATCTCTGATAACCGCATTGACACGCTCTTCTGCTTGCTTCCGGTTAAGATCACTCCTGATCGCTCTTGCTTCATTGATGGCGTCCGCCGTTAGATTATGGGCTATTGGGTCATTTCTGGAAATTGCGTAAATACTTCCATGCGATTCATAATATTGGGTCTCATCGCCATTGAAAACCACCTCTGTCCAGCCTTTTCCAGGGGCGCCAGTATCAGACCATTGAAGATCAGTTTTTCCATTCTTGTTTGTGTGCTGATACCATTTGAGGCCGCTCGGATCAGTCAACGCCGTCGGACGATTACCGACATAAGAATAGCCATTCCAGCTCTGCGGCTCAATCAGTGCCGCCCCAACTCCATCAGGATCAACGCTCGTGAACCTGCCCTGCACACTCGACAGATAACGTGCCTGCGCAAAGTCCAAGCCTGTCTCACTATCACGTTCATACCCCGTGAATTTCTGTTTTGTGTTCGTCGCTGGGCCATAGCCGTTAGCCGCGCTGCGCATACTTCCTGCCAACTCTTCACCGAAAGGTAAGTAATCATGCCGCAACACGTCCCCGCTGGCTCCGCCCACGCCAATTTCCATTCTTGTACTGCCAAGATGATCTTGCACCAGCCATTTCACGACCGTCGCGCTTTCCGCTACGATCAGCATTTGTCCGCCGCGATAGCCGTATTCTTTGCTTGGATTTGTTTGTGCTGGAATGCCGCTGGTCGCGTTGTATTCCGCCACCAGTTCGCCGCCGATGCCGTACACCATCCAATACGTGCCGCCACCTGTTCCGGTGATGATGCGTTTGACGCGCTTCCCATCTGCATTGTAGCGGTACTGCTGTCCGCCGTTCGCCGCACTCGTCATCTTGTTATCGGCGTCATACTGCATTCCCGCCGTCACCCCTGACGTGTAGGTGTCCAGAATTAAATTGCCAACTTCGTCATAACTCATCGTACCGCTTTGTCCGCTGGGCACACCGAGGCGATTGTTTGCCGTGTTGACCGTGAAATCTTTTTTGTTGATGTCGGCTGAAGTCGTCGTCAGGCTTTGATTGATTTTCCGATTGCCCCATTGATCGTAATCAAATGCCTGCACATAGTTGGCATTGCCCCAGCCCGTATCTTTCTTGAGACGGTTCAAGCCATCATATTCGTAATCGCTAATATAAATCCCGCCGGGAATGTAGTGATGCGTTCGCAACACATTGCCGTTATTGTTCGTGCCGCTCGTGCCCCAACTACTGTAATCATTGTGGCTCCAGCGCTACCATAATGCGAAATCAACATCCCGCGATCCCACGAACTGCCCCAGCCGTTGTAATCAGTCAGTCCTGCCGCTTGCGGATTTACATCGTAACTGGCGTTACTATCCGTTCCGACGCGCACGGCGAACATCTGCTGCCGC
Organism: Blastocatellia bacterium; assembly: GCA_043775925.1. Lineage (GTDB taxonomy): Bacteria > Acidobacteriota > Blastocatellia > RBC074 > RBC074 > JAFDVL01. The sequence continues at coordinate 1,096 of JAYVRW010000162.1, read as the reverse complement.
ACGTTGTAATTCATCCGGTGATATAAGGCCGTCGTAGTGCCAAAGGTTTCTCGCGCCATTAATCCGGCGGCAGTGTATTGCATCGCCGTCGCATAGTTGCGCTGTGTACCGCCCAGATTCCCCGTGAAGTCACTGGTTCTTCCGGCAGCGTCATAGGCGTAATTTACGATTCTTCCCGATGGATAGGTCTGACTTAATACGTTGCTGGCTAAATCGTACGTGACAGAAGTAGTGAAATCTTTTGTCGCGTAGCCGCCTTGATAGTAAAGAATCTTTTGCGTTTTACTGGTGGGACGCCCCATCGCGTCATAGCTGTCAACGAAGTCGTAATTGTAGGCATAAGTCCCGTTACTTTCGGTGTTGTATTTGGCATACCAGTGGAATTTGCCTTTGCCCAGCGTCGCCGTGTCGTAATGCCGCTCCACAAATGACGTGCCGTTTTGATAGACGGAATACCCAACGGTTGTATTGCGATTCAGCGCGTCATAGGCAAACGTCGTCGTCACCGGAGCTTGTCCGGCAGTGGCATTGCGCGAATCGGTTTTCGTCAGCAGGTTGGAATTGTTGTCATAACTGTACGCCAGTGACCATTGCGTATTCGTCGTGTTGCTGAACGGGTCCGTCAGGTTGTGATTGGTGTGAATATCCTGTTCAGGGTTCCGCGCACGAAGCAACCGCTTCATGGAATCATAGAGAAAATACCGATTCTGTGTGCCTTGTGTGACCTGCACTAAACTGTCCAATGCGTCGTATTTATAGGTTGTTAAATAATTCTCGCCACTCGGAGCTTCCCAGACTTTCATCAACCGTCCCATCGCATCGCTTTCGCTGCGACGTTGTTTGCCGGCTTGATCGGTGGCGGTGACTTGATTGCCGTTGTAATTCGTCGCTACGACGGCGTTATCAGGCGTCGTGATGGTCAAGGCACGGTTGAGCGCGTCAAAGGTCGAAGTTGTCCAGACTTTGCCGGAATACGCAGCGGCGGCGGCTGGCACAGTATCCGCCGACGTTGCCGTGACGCGGTACGGATTGGAGCCTTGATTGGCGCGTCCCTGACTGTCGTATTTGGTTTCCGAAACTGACCAGACATTACTGC
>JAYVRW010000161.1:0-21325 GCA_043775925.1 Blastocatellia bacterium | reverse complement strand
GCCATCCGTAACCAAGCATCGCGTAATGGAAGATATATTGAAACCTCTGATGCCTGGATCGCTGCCACCGCACTGCTTTATCAAATCCCCTTGGTTTCGCACAATCGAAAACATTTTGACTGGATCAAAGGATTACAATTAATTTCAGAAGCATAGCCCCTCATCGCATTTATGACGTTTACTAAAATTACTGATTACGAAGGCATCACCGAATACACGCTCAATGCCAATGGTCTCAAAGTTCTCGTGGTTCCGCGCCGCGCTGCTCCTGTCGTCGCCTTCATGGTCGTATACCGTGTCGGCTCGCGCAACGAAGCTGTCGGCTATACTGGTTCGACGCATTTGCTGGAACACATGCTTTTCAAAGGGACGCCGACTTATAACAAACACATTGGCACTGCCATTCCCGCCGTCCTGCAAAAACAGGGCGCGGTCTTCAATGCTGATACCTGGTACGACCGGACGCGCTACTATGTAATGTTGCCCAGCGATCAACTGGAATTAGCCATTCATATTGAGGCGGATCGGATGCGTAATTCGTTTATTTCTGACGAAGATCGTCAGTCAGAAATGACCGTTGTCCGCAATGAAATGGAGCGCGGGGAAAATGATCCTTCGGGAATTTTGGATGAGCGAATCTGGTCAGCGGCGTTTCGGGAACATCCGTATCATCACCCTACGATTGGATGGAGAGCCGATGTCGAGGGCGTCCCAACGGAACGCCTGAAAGAATTTTACAACGTTTATTATCACCCGAATAACGCCACGGCAATTATCGTAGGAGATTTTGAAGAAGAAACCGCGCTCGGATTAATCGAACAACATTTCAGCCCGATTCCTTCTTCACCGCAACCCATTCCGCCGATGTACACCACGGAGCCACCACAAGAAGGCGAACAGCGCTTCACGTTGCGACGTTCCGGTCAGGTCGGCGTTGTCGAAATGGCGTGGAAAACCCCTGAAGGAACGCACGAAGATATTCCGGCGTTGTCAATTCTTGATCACGTACTTTCCGCTGGATTAACCTCACGTCTGTATCAATCTTTGGTCGAAACACAACTCGCTATCGGAGCCACTTCACACGCCTATTCATTGATTGATCCTGGTCTTTTCACTTTGACGATTACGCTTCGACCCGGCATCAAACATGAAGACGCAGAATCAGCAGCGATTGCTCAAATCGAAAAACTTAAAACTGAATTCATTACCGAAACTGAACTAAGTAAAGCCCAAAATATTATTACGACTCATTTGATTTACTTACGAGATAGCCCCTTCGGAGTCGTAAGCGCACTGGGCGAAGCGGAAGGCATGTCCGATTGGAAAGAGTACGTGGACTTTCCCGGGAAAATCGCAGCCGTCACCGCCGCCGATGTTCAGCGTGTCGTCAATAAATATTTCGTCACCGATGCTCGTACCGTCGGTTATTTTGTCCCGAAAGAAACTTAAAAAATCAAAAGCAAATTGGCAACTCTTTATTTAGGACTTATTTATTGCCCCAAGCATTTTTGCCTTTTGCTATTTAACTTTTGATTTATTTTCCGATTCTCACCTATGTTTAATTTATTTGCGCAGCGCACTTCACGTGAAGTGTTGCCGAACGGGATCAAGTTATTGATCCTTGAAAATCATGCGAATCCGACTGTTTCCGTTTCAGGATATTTGTTGGGCGGATCGCACTTCAGCCCTATTGGTAAGTATGCAACTGCGCGACTGACTGCTGACATGCTTGGCAAAGGAACGAAGAAGCGTAACAAACTAGAACTCGCGGAAGCCTTGGAATCAATCGGAGCCGGAGCAAGCGTTTCTTCCAATACGTTTTCGATTTCTCTTAGCACTCAATCGTTGAGCCGTGACTTTGCGATAGTTCTGGAGGCATTAGCCGAACAGCTCCGCGAACCGACGTTTCCTGAGGACGAGTTTGAGAAAATGAAGCAGCGAAATATCGCATCCATTCAACGCGCGCAGGACGAAACAGATCGCCGTGCGCTGGAACGCTTTTCGCAATTGATTTTTGCGGAACAAAATCCGTTTCACATCTATCCGGCAGAGCGTCGCGTCGCTGAAATTGAAGCGACTACGACAGCAGATTTACGCCAGTTTTATGACCAATATTACGGCTCCGCTTCGATGATTGTAGTAGTCGTTGGAGACGTGAATTCATCGGATGTTTCGACGCTGGTGACTTCCCTTTTCGGCGATTGGCAAGGCGCTCCAAAACCAGAATTGAAAATTGCTCAGACTACTTTGCAAACGACTCCGGTTGATGAAACAGTGCAACTCAACGACAAAGCCAGCGTAGACGTAGTGATGGGTCACGCGTCGCAATTGCGGCGTAAAAACCCTGATTATCTCGCGGCAGTAGTGGCGAATCGGGCGCTGGGGCAATCTACGCTTTCTTCGCGCTTAGGCTTGAAAATACGTGACGAAATGGGGTTAACTTACGGCGTGAATTCTTATTTTTCAGATTCAGGATTTGGTGATGGACCGTACATTATTACAGGAACTTACGCGCCGGAAAACGTCGAACTGGCAATTCAGATGACGAAAGAAATCACGGAAGAATATTTAGCCGGCGGCATCACGCAGGCAGAAACCGAAGACGAACAAGCGGCCATGGTGGGCGGCTACAAAGTTGGCTTAGCCACCAATTCAGGCATCGCCGGACAACTGGCCAATACTGAATTATACGATTTGGGGATTAGCTATTTAGACGAATTCCCTGAGCACATCAAATCGTTAACGAAAGAACAAATTGATGCCGCAATTCAAAAATATATTCATCCTGAAGTGATGACCACAGTAAAAGCGGGAACGGTGGAGTAGTTCGCAGAGAGGAAGTTCGCAGTTTGCCTGTGACCTGTTTTTACTGCGAACCGCGAACTAATAACTGTGAACTTTTCTCCTGCGAACTGCGAACTTTTCTTTATGTTAGGAATCCTACTACTCAATCTTGGCGGCCCTGAAACGTTGGCAGATGTTCGCCCGTTTCTCTACAATTTATTTTCTGATCCTGAAATCGTCCGTCTGCCATTTCGCTTTATGCAGAAGCCGCTGGCGTGGTTCATTTCAACCACGCGAACCAAAAAATCTTCCGACTATTACGCGCAAATCGGAGGCGGTTCTCCCTTGAGAAAACTCACCGACGCCCAGGCACTCGCCCTCAAAACAGAATTACAATCACGCGACATCCAAGCCAATGTTTATGTCGCCATGCGCTACTGGCATCCGTTCACGGAAGAGGCGCTTGACCAGATCGAACGCGATGGCATTACGGAATTAATTGTGTTGCCGCTGTATCCACATTTTTCGGTTTCCTCAACCGGATCAAGTACCAAAGAACTCTACGCGCAATTACAAAAACGTGGTGGCTTGCGCCACATTCGCCGCCGCTACATCACTTGCTGGTTCAATCACAAGCCTTATATTCAAGCACTTGCCGAACAAATTAAAATCGAAGTCGCAAAATTCCCTAATCCTGATCCGAGCAAAGTCACACTGGTATTCAGTGCGCACAGTATTCCGGTTAGTTACGTCGAACGCGGCGATCCGTACTTAAAACAAATCCAGGAATCGGCGCGATTGGTGAGCGAAGCCCTCGGAAATATTTACCCCATCCATTTATGTTTTCAAAGCCGCGTCGGGCCGGTGAAATGGCTGGAACCGACCACGGAAAATATGATTCGTGACCTGCATGCCAAGGGCGTAGATCAAATGCTGATGGTTCCGATCAGCTTTGTTTCTGAACACAGCGAAACCTTGTACGAACTAGATATTCAGTACAAAAAAGTCGCGGATGAAATTGGATTAATAAATTATCGGCGTGTCCCGGCATTCAATTCTAATCAGGATTTTATTCGTGGTTTAGCGGATTTGGTCAGTACCAAATTAGAACAGTCGAGCCACCAATCCTGATTGCTTTAAAGCTCTTGTTGCCCGAACTACGTTTCCAATGTAAACGGGTTAAAGTTAGTCCCTTTATCATAAAAATCTTCGTTCTCGACACGTTTTAAAAAAGCTACGACACGATATGTCACTGGAGTCATCACAGCCTCCCAGGCAACTTTCATCCAATAATTATGCACCATGACTTCCCACGTTTGCGCCCACGTCCAACCGCTGATTGAGCCAATCGCCATGAACGCCAGTGGATAAAAAATCAGCGTATCCACTGCTTCACCGATGATTGTAGAGCCAATCGTGCGAACCCATAAAAACCGTCCAGAAGTGCTGATTTTTAATTTTGCCAGCGTTAGTGAATTCGCAAATTCTCCCGCCCAAAATGCGACCAGCGAAGACATCGTAATGCGCCACGTATTCCCAAACGCTTGTTCGTAGACGGCCTGCCCTGTCCATCCGGCGGCGGGCGGCATTTTCACAATGATGTAACTCATGAACGAGGCAAAAATCATCGCACCAAAGCCCGCCCAAATCACGCGCCGCGAACGGGCATAGCCATAGACTTCGGTCAGAATATCTCCGAACAAATAACTCATCGGAAAAAATAAAATGCCCGCGCCAAACGTGAATCCATAGACCTGCGTGCGCTTGCTGGCTCCAATGATATTCGCGCACAGCAGAACGCAGACAAAGGCTGCCATGACTAAATCGTAATATTTGTATTGACGTTGCGGGTGATGTGCTAATTCTGAAGAGGTTGGGTTTGCTTTCAAGGTTTGTTCCTTTGTTTTCGATAGGAAATATTTTGGATCAATGAATCGCAGTCAAGATAGTAACGTTTCATCGTCAAACTCTCTACTGTCAGACACAGATAATTTGTTTCGCTTGTCTTGATTTTATGTCACGAACAAGCCAATCAACAAATGCTGAAGAATCTGTGCTCATTGTTCATAACAAATAAATAACTTTTGAAAAGCAAATTAATAGGTACAATCACCCCGCTCCTGTGAGGATTTTTGTATGTATGCAAAGAAATTTATCTGGCTGGGTTTCGCGGTAGGCTCAACTGTAGGCGGCTATGTTCCGACGATGTGGGGAGACGATATGATCTCGTTCAGTGGACTATTCTTCAGTTTTATTGGTGGACTGGTTGGAATTTGGGGCGGGTATAAATTGAATGAGATGATTGAATCGTAAATTAAATTGGACTTGGGTCTTGGAACTTTGGTCTTTGGTTCCCTTCATAGACGGGAGATTTTTATTGAGTGGCGCAAGCGAGTTATTTTCGCTACCTCAGCAAAGACCAAAAAACAAAGCCCCAAGATCAATCCTTTTAACATGCCCGACAAAATGCTTCGTAATGCGTCAGCTCGACTTCAGGGCTGAGATAGCCTGATTTTACCGGCTCGGTGCGCAACAAATCGGTGCTTAAATATTTCTTGTTGTCATCACAAAAAATTGTCGCGACGACGGCCTCAGCTCCTAATTCTTCCTGCACCATTAACGCACCAATAAAATTCGCGCCGGAAGAAATTCCCACCGCCAAGCCAAGCTGCGAAGCCAGTTGCTGCGCCATCAAAATTGCATCGCCATCAGGCACGCTGATGACTTTGTCGAGCGCACCAAGCTCAACAATAGAAGGGATGAATTCATCTGAGATGCCTTGAATCCGGTGGCTTCCGACTTTACATCCAGTTGTCAACGTCGGTGATTCGGCGGGTTCCATCGGATGCAATTTGATGTTTGGATTTTTTGTTCGCAGATATTTTCCGGTTCCCATAATTGTTCCGCCAGTACCGACTCCGGCCAGAAAAGCGTCAGGGATTAAGCCACGCACCTGCAATTGCTCCCAAATTTCCGGCCCCGTAGTCGCTTCGTGCGCTTCCGTATTCGCAACATTAGAAAACTGACACGGCAAAAATACGTTACCCTTTTCACGCGCCAATTCTTCGGTCATCTTAATACTGCCGCGAAAGCCGCCTTGCTCTTTGCTGACAGGAACAATTTCTGCGCCAAAACTTTGAATCAGGCGCACCCGTTCATAGCTCATCCAATCCGGCATATAGATCATCACCGGATGCCCCAGCGCTTTGCCAATCGCAGCAAACGCAATCCCGGTGTTACCGCTGGTCGCCTCCGCAATTAAATCTCCCGATTTAATTCGTCCCTGCTCATAAGCTGTTTTCAAAATGTGCAGCGCCATCCGATCCTTGATACTACCGGTTAAATTCAGATATTCAGCCTTCGCATAAATCGTGCGGCGCGCTCCTCTGAATTTAAAATGCACCGCAATCAATGGTGTATTCCCGACCATGTGGTGCAATCCGTTAAGTCGTTGCGCGAGGCTGTCATCAGTAATGTTTTTAGATTCCATATTGAGTTAGTAAGGGCAATTGCTAAAAGTGAGATTGTACATTAAATTCCAGACCAATCCAGTTTTTGAATATTTCAAAAACCTTTCGGCGGTTAAGGCTATTATGATCAATCGAATTCTTTTCTTATCTTTCTTCTTAATTTTGTTTGGCGTCGCTTTAGCCATGGCTCAGGAAAATCCGACTCAAAAAGTCGCTGGTGATTGGCAGGGAGTACTCGACGCTGGCGCGGTAAAGTTACGTCTCGTTGTTCATTTGAGAGTCGAGGACAACGCATTGCGCGGCACAATGGACAGTCCCGATCAAGGTACGAACGGATTGAAAATTGATTCCGTGATGTTTGAAAATTCAACACTGAAATTTTTGATGAGCGTACTTGGCGCTTCGTACGAAGGAACGCTCAACCAGAATGCTGACGAAATCTCCGGCAAATTTACACAAGGTGGAGTGACACTCCCACTCAATCTTAAACGAGGAACTGTCGCCTCCATGACGCCACCAAAACGTCCTCAGAATCCAACCAAACCGTATCCTTATGAAGAACAGGAAATAGAATTTGAAAACAAAGCTGCCAACATCAAATTGGCGGGAACATTGACGCTCCCGCGCACAAAAGCTCCCTTTCCGGTCGTAGTTCTAATCACTGGTTCCGGCCCACAGGATCGCAATGAATCCTTACTCGGTCATCAACCTTTTCTCGTTTTGGCTGATCACCTGACGCGGCAAGGCATCGCGGTTTTACGCTTTGATGATCGCGGCGTAGCGAAATCAAAAGGCAAGTTTTCCACAGCTACGAGCGAAGATTTTGCGACTGATGTTTTGTCTGCTGTCGCGTATTTGAAAACGCGCAAGGAAATTAATCCGAAAAAAATTGGCTTAATTGGTCACAGCGAAGGTGGATTGATTGCTCCGATGTGCGCGACGAAATCCACTGATATTTCTTTCATTGTGATGATGGCTGGCCCCGGCGTGACAGGTGAAGAAATCCTCTCTGAACAAAGCCGATTGATGATGCTCGCGGAAGGCTCTACACCAGATGAAGCCGCACGAAATCAAAAGCTTCAGGAGAAAATGTTTGCCGTTTTGAAAACGGAAAAAGACGAAGCGGCTACGGAAAAGAAATTACGTGAGGTCGTGGCGGCTCATATTGCCGAAATGTCTGAAGCACAAAAAAAGGCTGCGGATGCGAATCCTGGCGCACTGGTTTCGCAGATCAAAGCCGTGAACAATCCATGGTTTCGATTCTTTGTGACCTACGATCCGCGTACAGCTCTCAGACAAATTAAAATCCCAGTGCTGGCAATTAACGGTGAATTGGATTTGCAGGTTCCACCCAAACAAAATCTGCCAGAAATTGCCAAAGCCTTAAAAGCCGCAGGCAACAAAAAATTTCAAACCGTCGAATTACCGAAGCTGAATCATCTGTTTCAGACAACAAAGACAGGGGCTTTCAGCGAGTATGGAAAAATTGAAGAGACGATTTCCCCGACTGCATTAACGATCATGTCGGATTGGATTCGAAAGCAGACGGGATTGAAAAAATGAGATGGATTTTTAGGTAGTGTCCTAATCCTGTGTTGCTGACATTTAATTCGCAATTGTTCTCAAACGCGGCTTATGGCATAGTTTGCGTATGCCTAAACGCGCAAGCAAAAATCCAGACGAAAACCAATCCGCATTTCAGGGGATGCAGTCATTGCTTGAAATCCTTGATCCTGAATCCCTGCCAAAACCGAAAGAGAAAAACCCCGCTGCGGTTGCGCTGGGCAAGCTAGGCGGGGCGAAGGGCGGCGCGGCTCGCGCTGCGAAGCTTTCGCCGAAAAAACGTTCAGCCATTGCAAAGAAAGCGGCTAGGAGCCGCTGGCGACTTGACGAGAAGTAGTCCCGCCTTCATCGTCATCACTGTAACTTCCGTCACCTTCATCGTCATAGCTTCCAGACAGTCTAGCCTCTTCCGCATCAGCGTTAAAATTATAATCAAATAATGGAATTTGAGTGCCATATAGATTATTTTCATTATATGAAATGTGGTCTATAGCGTGACGCTTCACGTCGTTTCCAATCGCCTTCCACCCGCTCGTAAGTGAGCTTTTCATTTGGTCTGGATTTGCTGTTCTAATATCCACCCAAAGAACTAATTGCTCGCCTTCATAGGGGATAATTACAGGGTGCTTTGATCTGACTTCTCTTCCTTGTGGATCAATATGTCGAGCCTGACGCATTGCACTTGCCATTTCGCGTTTGCATTGTTTTTGCATGCTAATAGGTTGGCGTTGATACTTACCATTATTACATGCCCACTCTGATGCAGCACTAAGGTCTGCTACGTCTGCACCTACTGTATTCATCCATTCCTGAACGGTTTCTAAGAGCTGAGTTCCTAACGTTTTTGCCATATAACTTCCTTTCTTACTTCATTTTTGGAGTGGGTCTACCCCATCCATCGGTAAATGCGGTTTCAGTTGCGAGGTCGCGGACTTTTACCAATAGTTTGTGGTGCGCATTATATCCAATTTCCTCTCTGTGCTGGAGTTGTCCAACTATAATGCCGGGATGTATCTGTAATCTAGTTGCTAAATTATTAATACGAGGTTCAGAAAAGTATGGAGCTACACGCTTGATGAAAGAGTCTAATTCTGACTGAGGAATGAGGAAATTGGCGGCTTCCTTATTCGCTCTTTCCTCAAATTCCGGTAATGACGTTTGTTGTTTTTCAATCTCGGAATCTAATGAAAATGAGTCACGATATTTTACGTGCATGCACTCATGCATTAACGTAAACCAGAATGAGCCGATATTATCAGTACGCAGAGACATGGCGATAACAGGTGAGTTTTCATTAAGCCAAAAAGTTGCACCATCAATTTTCACATTCGGCAGTGGCTCGACAATCACAAATCTAATGCCTATATCAAAAAGCATTTCTGGAACACGATGAACAGCCTTTGATTTAGCGGCTGTATTGCGAAGTGCTTTTTGTAGTGATTCAAATTTTGCTTCTTGGTAGGTGGGGACTGGTAACATTTTAGCTAAATTTATAGCTCTCATCGTCCACGCTTTTTCCGACTTATTAAGTTGTGGTTGTTTTAAGTTCCTGTGATAAGAAATTGGGATATTAAAATCCGAGTCTAAATCATCTGTTCCAAAGAACATTTTTAATTCTTGCTCAGTCTCATTGATACTTGCGCCCTGACTTAGCCATCCTCTTTTTTGCATGTCCCTAATGGGCGCAATATCTAAAATAGTAGAACGTTTCCCTATTTCTGTTGTAGATGGCTCTAATTGTGTAATTCTATATTCCCCTTCAAGTAGCCACCAATCCATTGGCTTATTGCCAAAGGCTGCTGCGAGTGAAATAGCAGTTTCCGGCGTGATACCACTACGCCCTGAAATAATATCGCTTACAGATTGCCGTGACCTGTTAATGATTCCTGCCAAATCTTCTTGTGTCCATTTTTTTTCAGACAAAAGCTTCCTAAGCAGGTCTCCCGGACTTTGAATTCTTTCTTGAATTTCTGTCATAACTAGATAATACTGCGGCAATGTAAAGATGTCAACTACATCTTTACATTGCCTTGACAGTTCTTACTCGCTCAAGTATAATTCTTCTTGTGTTGCTGTAAATGAATTGAGGATTTAGTTATGAAATGCCCATTTTGCCAGTTTGAAAAAATCAAGAAGTTCGGAAAAGATCGTAAAGGGAATCAGCGGTTTCGTTGTTTGCTTTGCACAAAGACTTTTCAGGAAGAACGCGACAAGCCGCTTGGTGAAATGACGTTGGCATTAGAGAAGGCTGAATCAGTTTTAAAGCTTTTAGTGGAAGGTTGTTCTATTCGCAGTATCGAAAGAGTAACAGGTGTTCACCGTGACACAGTACTAAGTTTACTTGAAACTATTGGCGAAAAGTGCGAACGGTTATTTGATGAAAAGATTCAAAATATCAGTGTTAGTGATGTGCAGTGTGATGAGATTTGGGGATTCTGCGGGATGAAAGAAAAGACGAAGCATCGCAACGGCAAAGACGGCGATGACACGATTGGTGATGCGTGGTGCTTTGTGGCAATTGAGAAAAACTTAAAACTAATTCTGGCTTGGCATCTTGGACGGCGCACTTCAAAGGATACAGAGATATTCACAGAAAAACTGAATGACGCGACAAGCGGTAATTTTCAAATCAATACAGATGGTTTTCCGGCGTACAAAGAAGCGATTTCATATAGCTTAGGCACTCGCGTTGACTTCGCACAGATTATCAAGATTTATGGTATCCCTGAAGGTGTCGAGTATCGCTATTCACCGCCACAGGTGATTGATACCAAGAAAACAGCGGTCTTTGGTCATCCTGATTTAGAGAAAGCCACTACCAGCCACGTCGAACGCCAGAATCTAACTATCAGAATGCAGATGCGCCGGATGACGCGCTTAACAAATGCTTTCTCAAAGAAGTTTGTGAATCTGAGATATGCTTACGCGCTGCATTTCTTTCACTACAATTTTATGCGGGTGCATTCAACCTTGCGCGTGACGCCTGCGATGGAGGCAGGCATTGCTAATTCGATCTGGTCATGGAAGGATTTATTAGCAGCAACACAAGATTAGGACACTACCGATTTTTAGACAGGATTGACAAGATTTATAGCAGGATTTTCAGGATAATTGGAAACAGCATCAAGCAATCCGATTTTTGTTTATCCTGAAAAAATCTTGTCAATCCTGTCTAAAAAGAAATTTGATTAGGGGAACTACTTGGTTATTATTTTGTACACGCGATAGCCGCCTTCATCAATCACAGCCGTGAATCTCTCGGCGAAAAATCCTTCATCAGCATTGAAGTCGTTGTATTCAACTGGCCCCACGACAACAAAATCTATCGCGTATTTCTTTAGTAATTTTTCGGCTTCCGCTCCGCCCAGATAAATCGTTTTCACATCGCGTTCGCGCTCTTCAAATTTAATGCCGTGTGACCACAAATGTCCGGGGTAGCCCATCAGCATTTGCCTGCCGCTTAACGCCAGCACCGAATTGTGAATCGGTGCAGAAAGCATCAAAGCCTGAGGCGGAATTCTCTGTTTGATGAGTTCTGCCACGTGGAGTTGATCGGTATCAAACAAACGAACTTTTTCAATGGGAGACAAGCCACGCGCGACATCCAAGGCTCCTGATAAAGTTAGTAAAATAATCAAAACCGCGCCAACCGGAAACAATTTTCGAGTCCATAATTTGGCGATTAATCCTGCCATCAAAGCACACGAAATCAGATACCAATACAGCAATACTTTGATATTGTCCCAGGGCCAGGGCGCGAGCAAGACGACATTGGGAAGAATAAAGCACAGCACGAAAGGCCAATAAAACTGGTGTGTTCGTAAACGTTCAAAAACCAGCGAGAGAGCCAGGACAAATAACAATAAACCAAAATTCAAATAGTAAAATTTGAAAAGCGAATAATCTCCCGGCATCCATCCGAAGTTGAAGGTAAAGAGCGAACTGCGCGTCCCTGTACCACTCAACCATAACGCTTGCGGCAACGACAAAATTCCAGCCGGAATAAAAAATGCGAGCCAGTCCCACGAGAAAAATACGAATGCCATGACGGCGCTAACAATCATAACGGCGAAAAATCCGTGTGCATGAAGCATCGGCATTAAGCCTGCGAGAATGCCAGCGAAAAAAAGAAAAGAACGACGAGGAGACAAGGCGAAACGGAGACGGGGCGATTTGTCGGGCGCTGATTCTCCCGTTTCCGTTTCGCCCTGCCTCTTCCCTCTTTCGTGCAAAGCTTCCCACCATAAACTCACGATCATCGCAAAGACAGGAATACCAAATAACAATGACCGTTGCGGGATCATCAGCGTCGTCAGCAGATTGCCCCATTGCAAATGCAACGCATCATTTTTTGTATAGCTTTGTGGTAAATGCTGAAGAAAATCCCACCCATTTAAATTCGTATTTTGAAAATCCTGCCAACAATAAATAAAGCCCAAACCGCCGCTGAAGAAAAATAAAACGGGGGCGATTCGTGCGGCGATTTTACTCCGAGTTAATTGCTCGGTCAGCGTTTCGATTAATCCGACTATCGCTACCATCAAAATAATATTCGGGATGAAAAATGCTGCTGCCCAATCGGCTCCGGCGCGGTGAAAAAAAGCTGTCAGGAAATCAATTAGAAATGGGTAGGTGAATTTCAATCCCTGAAAAATCGGATTGTGCGGAGGGAAATTATCACCCTCAGAAAACGAGGTAATGACGCTAAAATGAAACGCCAGATCGCCGTAATTATTGGCTGGAGCGGTATACAATCCATCAGCTTCGACCACGATAATACGACTAAATATCCAAACCAAAAACAGCAACCAACTCACGTAAAATGCCGCGTCAAGACCAATCTGCCAAAAATCTTTTCCCTGAAATTCTTGGCGCCTTGGCGCCTTGGTGTGAGCCCAAATCCTAGTGCACAAGACTCCCAAACAAATAACCAAAACTGCCGTCGTCAACCCAATCGAAATCCAATTCAAGCCAAACGCTAAGGCTGACAAAAAACCAAGCCACGACAGTGCTACCATTCCCAGAACCGCACCAAAGCTCAACTGCATTTTCAGTTTGGCATCTGAAAAAAAATGGTGCATGAATAAGGCCCCATCAACACACGCGAGAGCAGCCGTCAAGAGAGCGAAAAAATTAAAAGGCATTTGACCTGAAGGGAATGCTGGCGATAAGAAGTAAAGGCTAAAATACGTGGCTGCCATAAAGGCGTCAACTACTCCGAAGAAAACCTGGCAAGTTCATGCTGCAATTGAAGTTGAACCTGACGCACTTCGTGTAAGCGTTCGGTCAACCGCCCAACCAGAAAACCAGCCAGAGCAATGACTAAATCAGGTTCAATGTGGTCAATTTCCGGCGGAGCAGAGAAAGCATGCGCTTCACTCAAATAATGATCTTTGGACGTTTGAGATTCTGAGGAATCATCCAGAATGGCTTTCCAGTTCCGGGCTAGTTTTCGTGACGTCGAGGTCAACCCAATCGGAGTAGGGCGTTGAATTTCAGGGGCCTCACTGAGACCTGCTTCTATGACTGCCCAAAATTCTTCGACGGTCGGCAAACTAATTTCCGCCTCATCGGTGGTTTCATTTCCGGTAGTAATCATCGGGACATTTTTTCCAACTCTTCACCAAAATTCAGCGATAAATTGGTTTCAATTTACGGCTGACATATTCCATGCTAATTCGGCTTGACTCCTGAGGGGACAGGATGGTCGCGTCCTGCTCAATATTTATCCAGCCTTTAAAGCTGAGCCGTTTGAGCAGGCGCATAATACTGGGGAAATCTATCTCACTTCTGCCTAATTCACGCAAATTCGGCAAAAAATTCGGTCTGACAAAAGGACGAACTCCGTCCTTAAAATGAAAGTAGTTTATTCTTGTTTGATATTTCTTCAGTATTTGTAAAACGTCTCCACCCGCTAAATAAGTATGTCCGGTGTCGGGCGAAAGAAAGACATAACGGGGGTCAGTCGTTTCCATGGCCAAATCAATTTCGGGTGGAGTTTCAACTAAAGTATTCAGATGCGGGTGAATCCCGATTTGAATGCCACGATCTGTGGCACGCTTGCCAAGTTCGTTGAGAAAAAGTGATTGCTGTTTGATGAGGTCGGCTCGATTCACCTGACCTTGAGGGCTGGGCGGCCCAATGATCAGGTGCTTCGCTCCATATTCCTGAAGGAGTGCAAAGCGGATTTCGGCTTCCTGCAAAATCTCAGTGCGCTTATTCGGGTCATAAAACGGAGCTGAAAAATAATTGCCGGAAATCGCCAGTTTCTTTTGTGCGATTAACTGTTTGAAGCTTTCTGTCGTTAAGGAATTTCGCTCTAACTCATTACCCAGCGGAGAAAATTCAATGCCATCGGAACCAATCAAATGCAGATCATTCAAGGCATCCTGAAGCGTCAGTGATTGTTTTTTGAAATTCCTCCACAACAAATATCCCTGCGCCCAACGAATATTGGCGGGTTTAGCGGTGACACCAAAAGTTAATTCAGCCGTAGCTGCGATCACGCTTCCGGCTAAAAATCTGAGAAAGTTCCGACGTGCTGCTAATTTCTGCATGGAAAAAATGGAGTTGTCCCCGATTCATCACCGACAACAACTCCATTCCACTAACACAAGTAAATTATTTTACTTGGCTACACTAAACTCAATACGGCGATTTTGAAAACGTCCTTCTTCCGTATCGTTACTGGCCCTGGGGTTATCTGCGCCGTGACCTTTCGCCATCAGGGCATCAGCTTTGACACCATTTTTGACGAGATAAGTCAACACCGCAGCAGCACGTTTTTGCGACAAAGTTAAGTTGCCAGCGGCTGCGCCTTTGTTGTCGGTGTATCCGCCAACTTCCAGCTTGGTTCCTGCCGCCGCCGCTTTAATGGCCGCAGCAGATTTCTTCAGCATTTCTTCATTTTCCTTCGGAATCGCATTGCTCCCCGAAGCGAAATTGATGATTTGAAGATTTAAAGCCTTCACTAATTCATCTGTACTGCCAGTGTGGATTCCTGCCAGAGCACCTGCCGTCGCTGCCGCCGCATCCTTCACGGCTGCCGCTGCATCCAGAATTCTGGTGTTAATATTAAACCCGGTGCCAAAGATCGAACCGAGTTTGGCTTGTAATGCGGCAGCCGCATCTTTCGCCAACCCACTAATAGTAATCGCAGAACCGACAATGCTCAGCTCGGCTCCTGCTTTGAGTTCCTTCAAAGCATCACCTAGCTTAGCTAACCATCCAGCCGGCTTCGCATTCGAGTCTACTTTGATGTTTGCATCGTATTTTCCTGCGCCATAAGCAGCGTCAAGATGCTTGATTAACTCAGCCTTTTCGGCTTCCGTTGAAACAGTGGCATTGACCTTGTACCTACCATCTACATTCGTTACCTGAATTGAAGAATCAATCTTTGGTACCGCGACGGTCGGCGAGGTCGTCACCACAGGAGTTGTTGGCGTACTACTGTTGCAATAGTTGTAAGCTAAGAAAGCGATCAAAGCCAACAACAATAATGGTAATAATTTCAGCAGCCAGGACATGCCTGATTTGGCGGTGTCTTCGGCCATATTGGCGGCGGCTCTGGCTCCAGCAACTCCGACCCCGGCAGCACCGGCTAACCCTGCGCCGACCGCACCGACTGCTCCACTGGCTAAGTCACCAGCCGCATCAATTCCCTTGCCAGCCAGTCCCGCAGCGCCACTAGCTAAATCGCCAGCCGCGTCGAGTCCCTTACCAGCCAGATCAGCCGCACCGGAAACTACTGAACCAGCGGCATCCGCGACCCCGCTGACACCTTTACCCAACAGACCTGTCAAGCCACCAATATAGTTAATAATGGTGTCAGGCAGGCTGGTTGGAACAATTCCGTCAGGGGTTAATTTATCAATCACACCTGGTAAGATAAATGCCAGCGCTGAACTGGCGAGAGAACCGGGGATGCCTACTTTGTCAGCAATGCCACTGATGACATCACCACCAAGTACACTACTGAGTTGATTTTCGCTGATTGGCTGACTGTCACCAGTACTGATCCACGAATTTACCAAATCACCCATTCCAGCTCCGGTGAATTTGCTGATAAAACCTGCAAGACCTCCACCTTCATTACTTGTAATCATTGAGAGCAAAGCACCCACTAAAGGACCAGCTTTGTCACCTAACCCAAACCTCTCAGCCGCTTCGCTGATAATCGAATCAAAAATCGCCATGGTATTTCCTCCTCGTTTGGCGGTTCAATTGCACAACAACTACGGGACTGTTGGCAATGTAGACTAATGCAAATTGACGACGCCGTTCATTTAGCTGAAGACATCATTAAGACAGGCAAGTAACCTGGGGGAGAAAAAATTTCCTTTTCTCGTTCTTGCTACAATGGCACGTCTTAAAGATGTAATTTGTTACACGTCACTTTGCACCCGCATTCGCCCGATTTCTTATGTCTGACAAATGCACCAGAAAAAACTTCTCAACGTATGATGAATTTTTATTTTGGATAATAACCGCAGGCAAAAGGTAACTGAAACTTATGTTTTTGACAAATGGTTTCAAGTAAATTATTGAAAGTCTCGAATTAGTTAAAACAGGTCTAATTATCGAAATATTTTTTTGGCACCAAGTTCCCCGGCAATGGCTTCACATTGAGCGACCTGATTTATCAGCAGCTTGGCTGAGACCAAATAACCATCAATACTTTGCATTGGAATCGGTACTGATTCCGTCTTCTGAGATTGGTAGACACCAATCATCGCACCGAGGCTACTGCCAGTCACAATCCCAAGAACTGCCAGCGCCACAAAATAAACAACGAGAGATTCGATCAATGACAGGAAAAGAAAATTTGTAGAAAAAAGAAAACCGCCAACAAATGAAGCAACCATAAATCCGATGACGGCTCCTACAATGGTAAATTTTGAATTCTGTGGAGAGCTTAGTGAAAGCTGACGGTGTTGTTTGTATTGATATGATTGATCGCTGGTCGCTATGCGCAAAAATGTGACATCACGCATGGGAACTCCGATTGCGCGCAACCGTTCCATTAACTGCTGCGCGGCAAACTCAGTTTCAAGAACAGCCACCACGGCTTGTTTGCTGTGTTGCGGCGGGAGGCTCAACCTTAAACGCTCAGCAACCATCATATTTAACCTCACTTTTATCTGATGAGAATGGCGACAGACTGAAGCTACTGCGAAGAAAACCGACTGTCAAGCCAGTCTTAATTTTTTTTCGTAACTCGACTGTTAACAATTTTTCTGCTTGCCACGTCTTACCATCACCAGCAAAATGCGAACCTGAGCGCACGTTGCTTCGTATCTTTGCATCAGAGTCTTTACACTTCTTTTTCCAGTCCGAATTGCTGGTACAAAAGTTTTGAGTTTTTTTGGAGTACACTAATGAAAAATTTTATCGCTTATAATTTAGTTATCATTCTAGCTCTCGCCTCAAGCCTGACATCCATTGCTTCGCCTCCCGAACATCATACGCCGCCGCCTCGCGTGGTTGAGAATGCCAGCCTGCTTCCGGCTTCGGACGTGATCGCCGTCATTGACGTAGCGCGCCTGATGAATGAATTAATGCCCCGCGTCAATCTGATTGATTCTAATCTTGAAAAGGATTTGAAAAAATTTATTGCTGATACCGGAATTGATCCGTACCAAATCAAATCGGCAATTCTTGGTTTTTCAATGGGAGAAAAAACGAACAACTTCACAATGATTGCGGATGGCGTGAATCTTGATATTGAGCGCATCAAAACTGCTCTCAAAGATAAAAAAGATGAGCTGAAAACTTCCGAATATAAAGGCAAACAAATCTTTTCAATCGGCGCCAAACAAGGCAAAAAAGTTGGCATTGATGAAGCTATGGCTTTTAGTACAATTGACGGAGACCGTGTCGCGGTGGGAACGCTCAGCGGAGTCCAGGGCGCGATTGATGCACAAGCCACTGGCACACCGAACGCCGGAAATGCCAAACTGATAACGCTGCTCAGTCAGGCAAATACCGGGATTGTCCGCTTTGCCGCCACCCTTCCACAAAGTGCCATTAAAGATTTAGACGCACAAGGCGATCTCTTCGCACAATTCGCTTCGATCAAATCAATTGTTGGCTCCGTAGAGATGACCAAAGACATGGACGCAATTATTGATGCCAGGATGAGCGCGGTTTCAAGCGCCGAAGCCGCGAAGCTGAAAAAAGGATTGGCGGGATTAATGGAAATGGGCAAAGGGATTTTGGGAAGCCTGGGCGATCCGCAAATGAAGTTACTCGGTGGTCTGATTGATAATATTAAGATTGGAACGGTGGATGCCGATGTCACTTTATCGGTCACGATTCCAAGTAAGATGTTCGATTCATATGCAGAACTGAAAAAGAATAAAGGCAAAAAAGAATCTACTCAATAATTCTCGAACTCATCCCTTACTCATCAGGCTCCAGCTTATTAAAACTGGAGCCTGATTGTTTTTGCTACCTACAAAATCCCTGTAACCATTGTACTTTCGTTTCGGCTGAACTACGCTTTTTGACTTCAAGAGACTGAATACAATAAATAGAACACGGAGACCTTCATGAAATTTTCCATGCATAATTGGATGCGCCCTGAACCGATTGAAACAACGCTTGATCGTCTGCATCGTTACGGCTACGACGGCATTGAAATCCTTGGCGATCCGCAAAAATATACTGACATCCGCGTTCGCAAATTGCTTGATAAATATAAGCTGGAGTGCTGGGGCGGAGTGACGATGATGTTTGCCGGACGTGACCTGATTCACGCGGATAAATATGTGCGCATCGGTACGATTCAATACATGAAAGATTGCCTGAAAATGATCAAAAAACTTGAAGGCAAAATGTTCTGCATCGTGCCTTCAACCGTCGGTAAAGTGCAGCCGATGGCAACGCCCGAAGAAGAATGGAAATGGGCGGTTGAAGGCCTGAAAGAAGTCACCGATTTTGCTAACAAAAATAAAATTACCTGCGGCATCGAACCACTCAATCGCTTTGAGACGTACTTCATCAATCGCCACGATCAGGCTTTGCTGCTGGCCAAAGAAGTTGGTAACGATTGCCGCGTAGTCCTTGATGCTTTCCACATCAACATCGAAGAAGTTGACCCTCTCGCTGCGATCAAAAATACAGGAAAAAATCTGCTGGATTTTCACTGCGCCGACAACAATCGTCAGCCTGCCGGACTGGGAAATTTTAATTGGGGAGAAATCGTAGATGCACTGAAATCTATCAAGTACAAAGGACGCCTGACAGCCGAATTTGTGATCCCGCTGGATCGCACTCCGATTGGTTTAGCGAAGGAGAAAAAAGAAGACGATATTGATTCTTCTGATGCGAATACAAAATTCATTCAGGAACACGGATCAGGATTTCTGAGCGCAGTAGATTATGATCGCGCCACTGAACAAAACATTAATCACATTCGGAAATTTTTGTAGGAATTGAAGAAATAGACCACGGATTTTGCGGCTCAGGCGGGTTTTCGCCGATCTGAAAAGAATCGCGTCATCCGCACTCTATTGTATGCAGGGCAATTCTTATGCTCTCCACCATAGGACAAATTTCCATCGTTATTCAATTGATTTGGTAACTTGTATTCTTTTCGGCTCTCAAAGCGCAAAGTAATATTTCTTAATTTTAGTCGCCATAAGTTTTCGTCTTGCGGTTAGGAATTCACCGTAATCATTAATGGACATTTGCGTAATATCTGCTGGCACAGAGTTCATCTTCAAATTATCTAAAAGTTCTGCTTCTGTTGAAAGCCCGCTAACCTGCCTATTGTTATCTCGCATTTGAGATTCAATTATTTCAAAATATTCTTTGGGCGGTTTATTGCCTACTTTTATGTTTATTTCTGATTGCATATAAACGTAGTTAGCTATTTGATTATATTTTCCCTTGTCAAGACCGTTCTTCTTCAAATAATCCTTTGGAAATAAATGATGAATGTCGCCACGAAGTGAAATCAAATCGCCAACTAAAACGTCTTTCGATAAAAACCCTCTATCATTTGCCTTGACCTGTGAAGCTAAGAAAACATTGAAATATGGGCTACTCGCTACAGATGTATCTAAGCTTTGCGGCAGTGATGCGTTCCAAAAAGCTTCTGACAATTCGCCTTCCTCTTTTTCTTTTAAATATTCGTCAAATGGTTTTTGAGAGATTTGTTTTATATCAAAATCGAATAGACTTTCAGGCGAACCTGAGTAACGACCAGTTAAAATAGAATACACCAGCCAACGCCTAACATAGCTTTCAATCGCAACTGAATTTACATTAAGTTCTTTCAATTTCAGATAAACGATATAGGCAAAGTTGATAGCATTTTGTGAGCGAATAAGTTTTGGCGAAATAAAACCTGCCGATTTAATAATCATCAGAAAACGCTTAAAATTTGTTTCGTTAATAAAATTGTTCACTCCATTTTTCAATGTTGTAAAGGATTGTTCAGCAATCGTGTCCTCAAAGGTTCGAGCTTCAAAATTCCTTCCAGACAACAAACTTACTAAATCGGAAAGTCTTCCTCTATTAAATTGAGAAGTGAACGCAACACGAATTAAATCGTTATAATCGGGGTCGTATAAGTCCTCGTTTTCGGTTTTTAACCATTGCATTTTTTGAAAGAAATCTGTTTTAGAAAATTCTACGTCATTATCAACAATGTGCTTATAGAATTCTGGCGCAATAGCTAAATGGCAAAAATAATCAATTGCTTTTCGTAATTCATTTCCGTTGTACTCAGTATTTGAAGCAATTTTGCTCATCGCAAAATCTGCTTGGCTTAACACTACGCCTTTTGAATTGATCCGAATAAAAATTTCAGTAACAGTTTCAATATCAAGATCGTGAGATAATTCAATCAGCCCAATTTGTTTTTTGGGAATATTGATTAAATTAGAGAATGAATTTCTTACGCGCTTCTTATCTGCTTCAGGATTTAGTTCAAAATAACTATCAGCAATTTCAAATAAATCCGTCCTGCCGCTTATTGCCTCTGAAATATCGTGAAGCCAAGTTTTATCTTTGAGAATTAGAGGGTTTTGAACTTCAAATTTTTCGGTGATTGGGTTGAATGCGATTTTTATTTTTACTCTTTGGTAAGTCTTATTAATCACGTATTGTCCCAAAATTGCAGCCGTCAACGCAGTAACCCGTTGTTGCCCGTCTATGAGTATCTTTTTTCCTTCACTCATACTCCCATCTTTCAAACGGACATTTGGATTTCGCCATGCGATGACATAACCAATTGGATAACCTTGATATAAACTATCCATTAAATCGCGAACTTTTGAACTGTCCCAAACGAATGGTCTTTGAATTTCCGGGATTGCAATTTCACCAGAATTAACCCAAGCTAAAACGTTCTCGATTAGGTGTTGGTTTACTGAATATTTCTGCATTAATATACCTATTGTTATTAGGTTGTGTTGACATCTGATAGGTAAGTCGTTGCGATAAAGCCAGTTACCGGGAAACGTCATTTTCTTAAATCAAGCCCCAATCTCGCTGCAAAC
>JAYVRW010000160.1:0-5670 GCA_043775925.1 Blastocatellia bacterium | reverse complement strand
CAATGATTCCAATTCCAAGCAGTGAGCTTTCCTGATAGCCAAAATGAGCGAATCCTTCGAGGACAGCCGGAGGTTTTGTAAACTTCATAAATGCGCTGAAGAACAATAATAACGC
Organism: Blastocatellia bacterium; assembly: GCA_043775925.1. Lineage (GTDB taxonomy): Bacteria > Acidobacteriota > Blastocatellia > RBC074 > RBC074 > JAFDVL01. The sequence continues at coordinate 5,555 of JAYVRW010000160.1, read as the reverse complement.
GGGTAAAACGGTCAGCGACCCTCCCGCCCAAAACATTTTTTTCGAGGTGAATCCTGCTTGCGTAGTCAATGGAATCAGCGCTTGCAGCGTCGTGTCGCGCAAATAAATTCCGCCCCACAGCAGAACTCCGATGATGACAGGAAATAAAATTGGAAACCATCCGGCGCCAACCCGTACATGCGTAGTGACTGCGCCGCCGAGGTAGCCTGTCAGGATAATTGCGCCGAGGATAGAAGTGTTTGGGATGAGATAAAGAATTGTCGAAATAACTACAACAATTCCAAGCCCAACGATGACGCTTTCGGGATAGCCGAGCTTGACGGTCGCTTCTACCACGGATGCAGGTTTGAATAATTTCATCACGCCATCCATGAGCAGGAATAACGCAGTCAGGGCAGTAAAAACATATCCAGCCCAGCGGCGGTTTTTCGATTCGGTGGTAGTTTGGGTGTTCATTGCTTTTCCTTTTGTTGGTCGGTTTTTTTGCCGCGAATTAACACGAATTAAAACTAGACAGGATTGACAGGTTTTTTTCAGGATTAACAAGAAATAGATTCGGATAAACCTTCTGCAAATCTTGTTGTAAAATCCTGTCAATCCTGTCTAAAAATCTTCATGAAAATTCGTGTTAATTCGCGGCTAAAAAATCTCACTGACGCTCTCATTTTTTCTGACGGCGAGTCATTCGCCTCGCTAAAATTTCTTCATTTTCTTCGATCCGCGCCTTGACCAATTTGCGTACCAGTGCCACTGGCAGCGGCTTATCGGCTTGAAAACGAATAGTTCCCGGACTGGTATCGTAATTTTTCAATTCTTCCTTGAAGGCTTTCACGGTCGCCCCGCTTAATGGATGGATTGAGCAATGATTCGTAGCCGCCGCGAAACCAATCAGCCGTTGCCCATTCAAGCGGAACGCGGGGATGTGGTAGTAAAAATATTCTTCCGCAGTCGGCGTTACAGACCTGATCGTTTGGCGAAGTTTTTCAAGCGCAGCGCGTTTGTCGTCGGAAAGTTCTGCCAGGTATTCATCAATGGTTTCGGGTTTAGCTATGATTTTTACTCCTTTCTGATCGGTACGGTACGGCGAGCCGTAGCGAACTGGTTTGCGTGTGCACCTGCATCGTAACGATTGGCGCTAAGCATCATCGCCTTGACGTGACTGCCTGCGGGATACAAACGCGGCTATCGGGAGACTGATGGCAATCAGCAGCCAGGACATTGGGGGAACAACAACGTAGACGAACGCGGCCTGCGCCTTTGGAGGCCACAAAGCATAAGCTCCATAGATGGTCAAAGATCCCAACGCAACAACCAGCATTACGCTATAGAGTGCCGCTCGGGTCAGCGGCGACCAACGCTTCGAAACAAGATTAATCACTATTAAGGCTATGAATGGGGAAAGTACCCAGATCGCCATCAGTAACAGCAGAAGTTGGGAATCATTATGACGCCCTGCATAGAGCATCAACCCGACCGATCCTCCGGCTCCAACTAGCGCCGCGATCAGGGCTGCTGCATAGAGGCGGTCAGAAAACCTGCCCTCGGTTTTAGAGGTCATTTCGCGCTCGTTGAGGCTCATTGGTTCCTCCTTGTGTTTAGAGACTCGTTGCTTTCATTGCTGCCTTGATGATGCCGATAGCCTTTGGACCGATTCCATGCAACTGCGAGGGTTCTGCTACTGTAATTTTTGAGAACTGGTCAAGCCTCGAAAATGCGCACGAAGTGCAGGTTGTGCCAGACCGAAGGGAAGACCTTCTTTCACCGTAGCTACCAATTTATTTACCCCGTTTCTCTTGCGCTGGCTAGATATTAATTGGCAGATGCTATTTGGATTTTTGACTTTGCGAATCATTAGATTTGAAATTCTGCGAAGCTTACAAATGTTTACTTTCAATTTCAGCAAAGCAAGCCAAGGCGGCTGAAATCTGCCTCATTCAATTTGATTTCATCTCCAACGCGGTATTCCAATATGGATTGAGCTGGATCAACTTTGATCGCTTCTCCACAGGCATCACGCTATTGTTATGTATTCTTTTGGTCAGCTATATGCCAAAGAACACCCGTTGGATCAGAAAGGTAGAGAACCCGAAGCCCCCATGGCTGCATCGTTGGAGGCTTGGCCATAATGCCAGGATACTTCTCAGGTAGCCTGATGTCATTAATGTGTTTCCACCACACATCAGCATCCTCAACTGTCAAATGCATCATGAAGTTCGCAGCGTACTGTTCGATGTAATAGTTCTGAAGCAAAAAACGAAATGCGCCGATCTGAAATTCAGCCACTTGCTCGTTGCTCCAATTGAGCTTAAATCCAAGGTCGGCATAGAACTGTTTCGCCAAAGAATGATCTTTCGAGGGAACGAATGTCTTCAAATCCAGAACAGTACCGGGTTCCATTGCTTCTCCTTCGCGTAATATGAAATTAGACCGCGTGTAGTACGACTAAGATTCGCTACTTCTCTGATAAGTCACAAAAAATTGTTGCGTTCCTGCTTCGGTCTTGAATGCTTTTGGTCTCTCTTTGCCGGACAGGTCGTAGCAAATTTTTAAGGTATTTTCTGTCAGCTCGTAAATTGCCAGATATGTTTTGCCTTCATTTGGGCCTTGCTTGCCCGTAATATCTATGGCGGTCATCTTTTCGATCTGGTGCAATTTATATTCGCCCTGGTCATTTTGAAAGTCATATTTCCCCGCCTGCAAAATCAACTTGGCTCCTTTGAGTGCCGCGAAGTTTTTCCCACCTAATTCGGCTTGCGCTATGACCCAGGTTCCCTCAATAGCCTTTGGATTATCTTCAAGGTTATGGCTATTCACCGACAGAAAACCTGACCAAATGAAAGCCAGTATTAGTAAAGCTTGAATGCTCATAAGCTACCTCTTTTCCAATCAGTATTGTTTTATTTGTCAGCAGTGAGAATGAAGAATCCAGCACTTGTGCTGGATTCTTATTCCACCAAGCTCTGTTTCAATTGGGATCAAGTTTCCCGCCAGGATTATCTTTTCCCTTTTGGTTCCTGTTTGCTGAATTGCGTGTAGGCGACGCGGAAAAGCTCTGCCAGCGCCGCTGCGCTTTCGGTCGAAAGATTTCGATCTGCGCGCAAATGGACTTCAACAATATCGGGCGTCGCTTCACTCGGAAAATAAATCACGGGCTGTTCCTGCTTGGAACCGCGCTGTTGGTTCGCGCCCATAAATCTTTCGACGGGCATTTTCAACCACTTCGTCAGCCGCGCAATATTATCGGCGTCCGGTTGACACGTCTCATTTTCGATCCGCGAAAGGGTGGAAGCGGAGACTCCGGTCGCCTCTGCGACAGCGCGCAATCCCATCTTTTGACGTTCGCGTTCACGTTTGACGGCACGCCCTAATTCAGCCACATTTACTAAACTATCTTCAGAATTATTCACAGCAGATGCCATAAATGCTCCTTGGTTTATGCATCAGACCTATTCCAACGCAAAAAAAGCTTAGCACGAAAATTTCTATCGCGCAACAACTGTTTCACACTTGCAACGGAAAAAAACTCGTGATACACTGTTTCACAGATGAGACGAGTGTTTATCAAATGTCTCAATAATGAAAAAGGTTTGGTAGTAATTGAGATAGAATTTTCGGAGGAACGAATGAACAACTTGATGACGAACACAGCGCAGGATTTTGAGATGAACGATGGATTATTTGCTTCAAACTATGAAGCGGAAACGCCTTCAACTCCGACGAAAGCGAATGTCATTCCTTTTACGTTTGTGCATACGCTCCGCAGGTTGCGCCAGCCGGTCGAGCCAAATTTAGTCAGAACACGCGACGGCTACACGGATCGTGCGGGACAGAAACATAAAGTTGAATACGTTGAATGGCACACGGTTGCGGACATCCTTGATGCGACGGCTCCCACGTGGTCGCATACGGTCAAAAAGATTGCGCAGATTGGCGAATTAATTGTCATTACCGTAGCCATCACGATTGATGGTGTCACACGCGAAGGCATTGGCACGGGCGCAGCGATTACTGAAACAGGTATTAAGAAAGCTGAACACGATGCACTGAAACGGGCTGCGATTAAATTTGGAATTGCGCGTGATTTATACAAGCACGACTCTGATTTTTTGAATGACAAGGTTGTCTCAGCCGAACCCGTCAAAGCGACGGCTCCGAAATCTTTTCCAACAAATCCGCTGGCGAAGTCGGTGGCAGAATTGGCGACTCCCAAGCAAATCGTGATGATTCGTGCCGTCTGCCGTGAGTTGGATATTGATGTAGATATTGAGTTGCAGGAAGCGATGAAATTGAATTGCAAACTGGAAGAACTTTCGCGTCGCGCCGCTTCATCATTCATTGACCACTTGAAAATATTGCAGGAAGGGAACGAAATCCCAATTGTGCGACGGGCGAGCTGAAAATAGTTCACAGTGGTTAGTTCGCAGTAAAGACGTGCATCGCACATTGCTCCGAGGACAATTATGACATTGACAGACTTACAAAATAAATTGGCTGGAAGTTGGACTGGAACTAATCTTTTACGGCTTAGCTGGTTGACCCCGACGGATTATGTCTCATCAACCGATTTAAAAATTGGGACAGTCGTGAGCGGAAAATTTCTGACGCTGACGTATATGTGGAGTCATGAAGGTAATCCGCACGAAGGTTTTCTCTTAATTGGGTATGACGAAAAACAGGCAGTGGCAACCGCAGCCTGGGCTGATTCGTGGCATCAAAGCGGCGGCATCCTGTTCTGTCGCGGAACGATCAATGAAAACGGCGTTATTGATGTTCGTGGGTCGTATCCTGCGCCACCTGATGCCGATTGGGGCTGGCGCATCGTGCTGACTGTTTCCGGTCAGGATTTACAGCTTCAAATGTATAACTGTCCGCCTGCTAGTGAAGAAGATTTGGCGGTGCAGGCGGACTATAAATTAGTTTAGTTATTGAGAGCAGGAATTAAGAGGTACTAAATCATGCTTTATCAAAGATCAAATCACAATTTACCACCCATTACGGATGAGTTTATTAAAGGGGCGTTGGAGCAGTCGAGGCCCAAACCAATCTCAAAAAAGGAACGTGTGCTGAAGTTGTACCAACAAGGCATTACGGATGTGGCTGATCTTGGACGCCACACGGCGACGCATCCATCGTATGTGGCAGACGTTCTGCGGCAGGCGGGATTGTTGAGTGGCGGGTACTTCGATTTATACACGTCAACGGATGTCGAGCAGAACGTGTATTCACGGTTCTTTCGTCACATTCTTTCTTTTAAAAACCCTGAAGCGGCGCGTAAATCGGTCGAGAGAATTGATAGTCTCTATCGCTACTTTGAAGAAATCGGAGACCGCGCCGGACAGCATCAGGCAATGGTGATGGCGCTGACTGGAAAAAATCGCGCTCGTTGGAGCGGCAAATACGAAGAAGCGCGAATTTTTGGCGACTGGCTGATCGCTCATTAGTTCGCAGTTCGCAGAGAAGAAGTTCGCAGTTTTCTTGATGGGAGTTTACAGTTGACTCTAAACTTTCTTCGGACTGTAACCGAACACTATAAGTCTTTACTGCGAACTAAAAAC
>JAYVRW010000159.1:0-5672 GCA_043775925.1 Blastocatellia bacterium | reverse complement strand
AGTTTTTTTCAATTTCAAGCACCAGCCGCGAACCTACGACTGCGGCATCAGCATATTCGCAAACAGATTTCACATGCTCGTGCGTTGAAATTCCGAAGCCGACCGCGACAGGTAAATTGATATATTTTCTCACCCGCTCGACGATGGATTTCACATCGCCTCCCATTTGTTCGCCTACGCCTGTGACGCCGTTGCGGGCGACGACGTAGACAAATCCGGTCGCGTAATGATTAATCAATTTGATGCGCTCATCGCTCGAAGTCGGAGCTACGAGAAAAATTGTATCCACTTCAGCGGCTCGCATTTTGGCGACGAAATCATCCGCTTCTTCGGGGATCAAATCCGTAATCAAAACCCCATCAACTCCGGCGGCGGCGAGCACTGTTCCCATCTCATCTCCCGCGAATTGTAGCAAGGGATTGAAATAAGTAAACAGTACAATCGGCACATCGCATTTTGCTTTGAAGCGCGTCACCAACGGCAAAATATCTGCGATGCCAATTGGTTGCTGCAACGCTCGCTCCGAAGCCCGTTGAATGACCGGCCCATCCGCCATCGGATCAGAAAACGGGACGCCAAGTTCGATGATGTCCGCTCCGGCATCAGCGAGTGCGAGCAATAATTTTTCTGTCGTCGCCAAATCAGGATCGCCAGCGGTAATATAGGAGATGAAGGCTTTTTTACCTTCAAGAGAATTAAATTTCTTTGTTATTGAACTCATTAACCTATTTCCAAATCATCAATAACGATGACATTAATTTCCGTTACTTGCGCGAGTTGCCGATCATTCGTCAGGAAAGCGTCGCAGCCAGTATCAATACCGGAGGCCAATTGCAACGCATCCGGGAGTTGAATTTTATATTTAGCTCTAAGTGTTGCGGCTTCGTAGGCAACCTCACTTCCGATTGAAATAAATGTTGAATTTTTCCCACGGGTAATTTGAGAAATATAGGTATTGACGAGTGAGTGATCCATTTGAAGAATCGGATGAACAAGACATTCGGCAAGCGAAATTGGAGTAGTGATAGATAACAACTGTCCACTGTCTATTAAAGCAAAGATTGCTACTACAATATCTATGTACGAGGGATTCGCTTCAACAAGATAAATTAATGGCGCTGTATCAAGGAGTATCTTTTGTTTTTGATGTAGTGCGGCTGAAATCTTCAAGTTATCTTCTCCATTGCTTCTCACGGTCAGCATCGCCTTCAGCTCGTGTTCTTGACACCCAAGTTTGAGCATCTTCACCTACCATTGGATGAGTTGCCTTTCCGACAGCATCAAGCCAACTATAGCGATCTTCCGACTTCATTCCATTTGAATTTAATCGAATCTTTTGTGCAATGGTAGAAATCAATACTAATTGCTCATCTTGCGAAAGTGTTTCTACCTGCTTGATTGCTTCCTGTAAACTTACTGACATAAATACCTCACTTCTTATAGGTCACGCGCCAAACTTTATTCGCCGCATCATCCACCACCAACAGCGAACCATCTTTCATCATCGTCAAGCCAACCGGTCTTCCCCACACATCTTGTTTTTCTGAAGTCGTCACCCAACCCGTCATAAAATTTTCGTAGCCGCCTTCTGGTTTCCCGTTTTTCATCGGGATGCGAACGACTTTGTAACCGTGCCGCAATGAACGATTCCATGATCCGTGCATCGCTACGAAGGCATCGCCATCATATTCTTTCGGAAACATTTTTCCGGTATTAAAAACCAATCCTAACGCCGCACAATGCGCTTCAAATAATACATCCGGCACAGTCACAGATTTCAACCGAATGTTTTTCAGGTCATCCACGCGGCGCGGATCGGGGTTGTTGCCGATGTACATATAAGGCCAGCCGTAAAAGCCGCCATCCTTCACCGAAGTCGCGTAATCAGGCACTAAATCATCGCCGAGACCATCGCGTTCATTGACTGCTGTCCATAACTCTTTCGTCACAGGATTCCATGCTAAACCAATCGGATTACGAATACCTGACGCATAAATTCGATGTCCGGTTCCGTCTGGATTATATTCGCTGATCGCCGCACGGCGCTCATCTGCTTCGACATCTACATTCGTGCCAGAACCAACACTGACATAAAGCTTTTTACCATCCAGCGAGAACAACAAATTCCGCGTCCAGTGATTATTGTAGCCCTGTGCTGGTAGTTCAATAATTTTCTCGGCAGCAGAAGTAATTTTCGTGTCGCCGATTTTGTATTTAAATCGAACTACACCATCGGTATTTCCAACATAGAAATATCCGCCATTAATCGCCATTCCGAAGGGACGATTCAGCCCTTCGACCAACGTAAAGCGTTCTGAAGAATTATCAATTTTGCCGTCTTGATTGCTGTCACGTAATAGAAAAACTGCGTTGGCTCTGGCATCGCTGAGGAATAAATCTCCGTTGTCGCCTTCGATGATCCAGCGAGGATTTCTAAAATCTCCTTCGGCGAAAACGCTGGCAGAAAAGCCTGGCGGCAAATTTAATTTCGCATCAGCGGGAGCCTTAATCACTTTCGGAGGATTGCGCGTAGAGTCCGTGTGATAGGGCTTTGGAAGCGATTCAGGCTTGATGATAATGCGTTCTGCTTTTTGCGCGAAGACAGCAATCGGAAAAATCAGGCTCAAGAAAAATATGGTTTTGAATTTCATAAATGATTCATCAAGTAACGACGATGAAGTTCTTAACGCAAAGGGGCAATGGTTGAAGGGGACAAAGAACCTTTTATCCATCAAATCTTTGATCCGTTGACCCTTTACCCCTTTGCGTTAAGAACAATAATGCATTTTTACGCCGTCTTCTTATACGTCACACGCCAAACTTTCTTCGCGGTGTCATCCATCACTAACAGCGATCCATCTTTAATCATCAGGACTCCGGCGGGGCGTCCCCAGACTTCTTTCGCGTCGGGACCTGGAATCCAGCCATTCATAAAATTGATGTAGCCGCCTTCTGGTTTTCCATCTTTCATCGGGACGCGAACGATTTTGTAGCCGTGCCGCAGACTGCGATTCCACGATCCGTGTAAAGCTACAAAAGCATTGCCCTGATATTCTTTCGGGAACATTGTGCCAGTATAAAAACACAATCCTGTAGCCGCTCCGTGTGATTCAATCAGCACATCGGGAACGATTGGATCAGCGAGTTTCACTTTAGCCAAATCATCCTGGCGGCGCGGGTCTACGTTTTTGCCGAGGTACATAAACGGCCAGCCATAAAATCCGCCATCCTTGACCGAAGTCACATAATCATTGACCAGATCATCGCCCAAGCCATCGCGTTCATTGACGCTGACCCAGACTTCTTTGGTCACCGGATTCATCGCAATGCCGACCGGATTGCGAATGCCTGAAGCGTAAATACGATGTCCGGTTCCATCTGGATTGTATTCATTAATCGCAGCGCGGCGCGGCTCTGCGATTTCGTTATCTACGTTACTCGCGGAGCCAACCGCGACATACAATTTCGTACCGTCAGCGTTGAATAAAAGATTGCGCGTCGAATGACCTTTGCCTTCTTTGCCTCCCGGCATATCAGCAATTTTTTCGAGCTTTTCTGTCAGTTTGGTGGCACCGATTTCGTACTTCGCACGCAACACTTCGTCCGTATCGCCGATGTAGAAATAGCCTTTATTGATCGCCATTCCGAATGGTTTAGTAAGTTTTTCGGCGAACACAAAACGCTCCGTCGCGTTATCAATTTTCCCGTCTTTATTCACATCACGCAGTAGATAGATTTTTTCTCCGCGTGTGTCCGCCAAAAATAAATCTCCGTTCGGAGCTTCAATCATGATGCGCGGATAGGTATAATCTCCTTCAGAGAAAACGCTGACTTCAAAGCCTTCAGGAGCCACAGGTTTTGCATTAGGCGGAGGAACCTTCATTTCTGTCGGTGGATTGTTGGAGGTACCTGTTTCAAATGGCTTCGGTATCATGTCTGCCGTAATCAAAACTTTTTCGCCCAGCTTGGAAGATTTTGGCGGTGTCTCTTTGACTGGTGTTGTGTTTTTTATATCTTCTTTTTTTGCTTCTTTGGCAACTTCTTCGACTTTTTTACAGCCGGAAAAAGCCAGCAATGCGGCGACGATCATCAATAATACTAGGTGTAGCTTCTTCATTTAGGTTGTTCCTTTTCGTTGATTTATTTTGCCCAGTTCTTAAAAACATACCAATGAACATTTTTAAGCCCGATACAGATTGCGATTGATTTCGCCCAACCCAGCCACCCCTTCACCGCAAAATCCGTCCTCCGCGAAATCTTTGTTTGCTGCGGATTCAGCGCTTCTAACGTAAAACTTTCCCTGATGCTAGTCACAAATTTACCAAAATAAATATCAGTATCCTGCATCTCGAACTGCAACGCTTCAGGGGGTTGCCAAAGCGTAATTTTCTGGTTGACAGTGCCACGATTTGAAATACATTGCCGCTTCGTACCAACAGTGTCAACGCTTTCTGCCAAACGACATTCGACTGGCTTCGGCACAAAGAATCGAAGTGCACATGGCGTCTGCAAATCCATTTTTGAGTTACATAACAACGGCCAGAGCTGCGCCGGAGTTTTATTAATTTTTGCCAAAGTAGTGATTTGCATTTTCGCTTTAAAGCCCTGATTGAATGTAGCGCAATCCTGCCGAGGTTGCGTTACAACTACAATCCTAATTTCTCAACCAGCGTATTTACATCTTTATCGCCGCGCCCCGACAAATTCACGATGATGATTTGATCCCTAGAAAGCTGCGGGGCCAGCTTCGGCAAATACGCAAACGCATGCGAAGATTCCAGTGCCGGGATGATACCTTCCATTCGAGCCAATAATTGCAGGGCTTCCAACGCTTCATCGTCCGTGACGGAAACATATTCGACGCGCTTCTGATCGTGCAAAAACGAATGCTCCGGTCCGATGCTGGGATAATCCAATCCTGCCGAAATCGAATGCGTCGCCGCCACCTGCCCACGAGAATCCTGCAAAACATAACTGCGCGTGCCTTGCAAAACACCGACACGTCCCCCGCCTTCGCTTAAAAATCGCGCCGCGTGTTCGCCGACCTGCATTCCAAATCCTCCAGCTTCCACGCCGATCATTTTGATGTCTGGTTCGTTCAGGAATTCATAAAACAGGCCAATCGCGTTGCTGCCGCCGCCGACGCAAGCCAATAAATAATCAGGCAACTTCCCTTCTTTTTCCATAATTTGCTGACGTGCTTCTTTGCCAATCACGCTTTGAAAATCGCGGACAATCATCGGGTACGGATGCGGCCCCAAAACTGAGCCGAGCAAATAATGTGTATCTTCAGGATTCGTCACCCAATCGCGCAGAGCCTCATTAATCGCGTCTTTCAACGTCTTGCTGCCGGAATCTACGCCGACGACTTCGGCTCCCATCAGTTTCATGCGAAACACATTCAGCGACTGACGACGAATGTCTTCCGTTCCCATGTAAACGACGCATTTCAGCCCGAACAAGGCGCAGACTGTTGCCGTAGCCACGCCGTGCTGTCCGGCTCCGGTTTCAGCAATAATGCGCGTTTTGCCCATCCTCTTTGCAAGCAAAATTTGTCCGACAGCATTATTAATTTTGTGTGCGCCAGTGTGATTGAGTTCGTCACGCTTGAGATAAATTTTCGCGCCGCCAAAATGTTCCGTGAGCCGCTTCGCAAACGTTAACGGCGAGGG
>JAYVRW010000158.1:0-5679 GCA_043775925.1 Blastocatellia bacterium | reverse complement strand
GCGCCATCAAAAATCCTTGCCCCCAAATTACCAGCTTATTTTTTTCTTCTTCGCCACGCGATAAAGCATCTCCAAGTAGCAATGCTAACGCTGGAAATGCGGGAAATGTGTAATATTCCTGCCGTGTTGAAAACGAGAAAAATCCGACGATGACCAGAAACCAGATGATGGCTAACAATCGAATTTGATCGCGTCGTTCGGTTGGGCGAATCAGGCTTTTCAGATTATGAAATGCGAGTGGTAAAAAGACGCTGAACGGGAAGAGCCACACGAGATGTCCGAACCAAAACGGCAGCAGCGGCATTGTGTCGTAATCCATTGGATAACGCGTCCCTAAAAAGCGATTGACGTGTTCGTTGATGAAATAAAACCAGAAAAAATGATCATTGCGCGATCCGGCTAAAAGATGCCAGGGAGCCGCGAGAGCCAGAAATAACAGGCCTCCGGTGAATGGCTTCATCTGAAAAGCGCGTTTCCATCCCTTCGTCAGCAGCACGTACCAGAAAATAATTCCGAGTGGAAAAACGATGCCGATTAATGCTTTCGATAGCACGGCGGCGGCTAAGCTGGTGTAGAAGAGATAGATCCAACGCGGATGAATTTCTGCGTAATAGACCTTGAAAAAAATGAATAAAGCTAAGGTAATCCAGAGCGTCAGAATCACTTCAAAAATTAAAATTCGCGTGAAGAGGTACGTGCCAATTCCGACACTTACACTGAGTCCGGCATAAAAAGCAGTGCGCTCTCCGCTCATCCATTTCCCGAAAAAATAAATCAGAGCAACCAGCAAAATAGTAGCTATCGCTAAAGGCAATCGCGCCGAAAAATTTGAGACGCCAAAGATTTTATATGACGTGGCAATCGCCCAATACATCAGCGGTGCTTTTTCGAGAAAGCGGACGCCGTTCATGTGCATCGTGACCCAATCGTTTGATGCAAGCATTTCACGGGCAGTCGCAGCGTTGGCAGCATCAGCATCATCAAGCAGAGCGGGTTGGAAAGCACTGCCAAGATAAATCAGCGCAGAGAGAGAGAGCAGGAGGAGAAGTCGTTTGTTCATACGTGGCAGTACGACGAGCGGTAGCGAGTTGGTCGGCGGAAGGGGAACCAGCTCGCTACCGCTCGCCGTACTGCACCGGTCGCACTCATTCGAAAACTGTTATATTTGATCCAAATAATTTATAAACGGAAAAGCGCAAACTGAAAGTTTACGCTACGTCTGGCATTTAGATAAGTGTTGCTGCATTATTTTTACGTGACCGAAAAAAAACAACTTATTAATTTCCCAAAACCTTCAAACGCTTTAGGTTGGTTTCTGGCGCTACGGCGAAATTTTCCTGAATGGTATATAACTTCTCCACGCTCGCAAGCGCATCCGAAGCCCTGGCCGAAGCGGTTTAATCCGAACAAAGATGCTGTCTTTTCTTACAACGAAATTTTGATTGAGGGAGTCGCTCCTGACAAAATTTTTGATGTGCTTATCTCGGCGAAAAGCTGGCCGAGTTTCTATCCGAATGCGGAAGCGGTAGAAATTTCTACTAGCGAAAAATTATTTCCTGATTGTGAATTTCAATGGAAAACTTTTGCGACGAAACAGCAAAGTAAGGTGGAATTGTATGAACAGGATTACGCGCTGGGATGGTCAGCGGAAAGTACGGGAACGCACGCCTTTCATCGCTGGATTTTAGAGCCAAGCGACAACGGAACCCTTGTCATTACTGAGGAATGTCAGAATGGCATCACGGCGTGGCTGGATCGTTTTGTGATGAATCCCGGCCTGCATGCCGCGCATCAATTGTGGTTGGAAGAATTGAGGAAAGCAGTTCGCAGAGGGTAGTTCGCAGTTCGCAGTATTTTTTCCGCGAACTGCGAACCGACAACTGTGAACTGCTTTCCTGCGAACTACCTCTGCGAACCATCTTCCTTCACTTCGCATAATATCCTTGTTTCGTTCTCGCTATCGCCCCATTCTGATTTACCGTGAGCTTCAACGTTCGCCATTCCTTCTGTGTATTTTCAGTGCTTGATGAAAAGGCGAGGCTGTAGATTGTGCGCAGTTCATTGGCTACTTGTGCATAAACTCCAGTTAAATCTTTGATGTCGGCGACGTGGTAAAGTGACCCGCCGGTTTGCTCAGCGACAGCTTTTAATTGCTGCCGCGCAGTGGCGTAGGTCTCATGCGTATCGCGTCCTTTTTTCTTCACCACAACTTCTTCTTCAGTGTCTAAATACAGTGGATAAATCGTGACATCGTTTTCGGCGATTCGCTCCATTAGTTCGTTGAAGCTGTGTTTGGTGGGATAGTCTTTGGGGCGACTGATGTTGTTGTCTACTCCGTCTGTTAGTACGACTACGGCATTACGCGCAGTCGCAGAATTCTTGAATAAATCAAGTGTATTCCACATGGCATCATAATAAGCTGTGCCGGAAGCATCGTAGTCAATGTCTCCGATTTTTTTCTTGAGCAATTTTTTGTCGGCAGTGAATTCCTGAATCACTTTTAGTTTGCGACCAAAAACGGCGACGGCGACGCGATCATTTTCTCCGAGAGAGTCCACAAATTTCTTCGCCGCTTCGCGCATGAGCTTTTGTTTGTCATTGGTGCTGCCGCTGTAATCAAGCAATAAAATCAGCTTGATTGGCGCTGTCACCGGAGAGAAATAGGAAATTTCCTGTTTGATATTATTTTCGTACAGGGTGAAATCGTCTTTCGATAAAGAGGTGAGCGCTTGGCCGGAAGCGTTCAAAACCTTGGCATTGACGTTGACCAGTTTAGTATCAATTGTGATGTCGGCTTTGATGGAATCTACTGGCTTGATAGAAGCGATTTCTGCGGTATCAGATTTAATTTCCGGCAATTTCACGGATGAATCAGGAACTTCGGAGTCTGCAATGACAGTGGCATCTTTAGACTCAGTTTCGGCCATCACTGTATTTTGATTTTGCCCGGATTTGTTTCCGATCCCGAAAATATCCAGCACCGTTTCATCTTTGTTGTATTTATCAATGAGCTTTTGCATCTGCTCAGGGTTGACTTTGACAGTTACGACGACGGCTTGTCGCTCTTCGATGGAAGTAATTAAAAGCTGAAAATCCTTGCCCGCTTCTTTGGAATAAATGTAAGTCCGTTCACCGGTTTTTTTAGAGTAGCGGCGAATATTCGGCGTCCAGTTGTTGTCAAATGCATTTGCAAAAACGCTCTCCATTGAATTGTCTTTGAGTGGTTTTGAAAAATCCTGATCTTCAAAAACTGCAATTTTTAAGCCCTTAATTGCGCCTTTGGTAAAGATGCGTGCGCCGATGCCAACTAATCCAAAGACCATCGGAATGCGCATTTGCTTCGCGTTGTATTGCTTTTTGATTTGACTGACGACGGCTTTGAATTCGTTGGGTTTAGCGGAAAGAGGGGAAATAAAGAATGCTGAAATCAGAATGAGTGCGAAAAATCGTGTGAGCTTTTTCATGGTGTTACCTCGCAAAATACAGAAGAGTACTAGACAGCATTGACAGGATGAACAGGATTAAGAACCTGAGACCTGATAAATCTTTTCTTGTAAATCTTGTCAATCCTGTCTAATTGTCAGTGGTCTTTCTTAGCTTTTTTTCTTAGGTTCGTCTTTGACTTTGTCTTCTTCTTTATCTTTATCTTTTTTCTTAACGATTCCCAGACCATCAAGGTCGAGATCAGGTAAGCCTTTAAATTTACTGCTGAGTTCGCGGATACGCGCAGGATCGAAAGTCCCCACAATATTTACCACCGCAATTTGTTTAGCTTCCGCCGCGATGATGGCTAAGCCTAACAAGTTATCGTTGTCGTCAGTCATCATCGAAACCTCAACATTGACGGAATCTTTTTTCTTGCTGCGAACTCCGGCGAGGCGAATCCAGCCGGGAGCCTTCAACTGGGTATGAATATTCTCGAAATCGGAAATTGCATATTCCTTTTCATGTTCGAATTGGTAGACCTTGACATAGATGCCTTCGATTCCGGCTACCAGATCGCGGATTTTAATTTCGTCAGGGTCTTTAGAATTCGAGAAGTATTTCAGCGCCAGCCGCAACGTTCGGCGATCAATGGTGACATCTACGACTTCGGAAGCTTTGTCTTCAAGCCTCTCTAAATGGCTGATGTCAATTTTGGCTTTCGCGTATTGGCTTTGCGCTAAATTATTTTGCTGCGCGAATGAAGTAATGGTTAATAAAATGCTGAAAAGCGCCAGCAAAAACAACTGTTTAGTGAATGAAGTAGCTTTTGAGATAAATTGAAAAATAATGCAAGTAATCATATCGTCCTCCGTGAGAAACGTTGGTTATTAGTTTGAATCCACTGAAATTTTGTGTTGCAGAATATCAAGTTTGTCGCTGGTTAATTGCAGCGCAAACATTAATTTGTCTTTCGCCATCCGCTCTTGTACTGCCATTGAAGGCTGACTGCGTTTATGGCTTACCTGAACAGGTCTGAAAATATTTGGTTTCCGGTTTTTGTATAAGATTTCGGTTCGCCGAGGCTGATCGGTAGCTTTAGGCGAATCGGCAATCAATTTATTTTCAGGCACTGGAGCTTGCGTTACAGTCAATGTTGGCAATGATTTTGGGGTTTCGGCAGTTTGCGTCGAGCCATTATTTCTAAATGAAAGCCAGAACAAAAATCCAAAAGCGATTAGTACTATCGCTGCAATCGCTGCGATTCTGTAATCAAAGACAAAAACTTTTTTTGGTGGAACGACAGGCAAAACCAGCGGACGCGCCTGATAGCGGAATTCGCTCAGCAACGATTCAAGCTCCTTCGTCTCATCGTCGGGTTCCGTCGTTTTGTCCCATAGATATTGTTCGTTCATAACATCACCTTATTATTTCAGGATTAGCCGCGAATTAGACCAGACAGGATGAACAAGATTTTTTCAGGATTGACCTGTATTACTTGAAAATCTTGTAATAAATCATGTTAATCCTGTCTAAAAAATATTCGTGCAAATGCGTGGCTAAAAATAATTATGTCCCCACCCCACCTAATTTTTCTTTCAGCATCTTCATGCCGCGATATAAATTCACGCGCACCGAATCAGGAGTCAGCCCTGTTTTTTCAGCGATTTCCGGTCCAGTCATTCCTTCGACTAATCGCAGCATCAACGTTTCGCGGTACGCTTCTGGCAACGATTTAATGATGTCCAGCGCTGCCAACGCTTCGGCTTTGTGGGCTGGGCTGGCAGTCAATGACTCCGCCGCGTTTTCGGTTAATTCTTCCGTTTCGTGTTTCTGCCGATGAAAATCCATGGCGCGATTGCGGGCAATCATTCCGATCCATCCACCAAACGCTGCCGCATCGCGGAGTGTACTCAACTTGCGCCATGCATGCAGAAACACATCCTGCACTAAATCATCCGCTTCGTGACGCGGAACCCGCGCCAGCACGATGCCGTGTACCATTCGAGCATATCGTTCATAGAGCATGGTAAAAGCCCGACTGTCGCCGTTCTGTGCTAATTCAACCAGTCGAATCTCATCAGATTTTTCAGGCTTCACTAACCGCAACTGCGAAGTCGTCCGCGCAGTTTCAGGCGATGACACGATGCTTAAAAGGTTGTTGGCGGTTTGTGCCATAGTGAAAATTGGTACGATGAACTTTCGTGCGCAGTTCCGATGACTGCCTCATTTTCGCTTACGGGATGAAAGACGGGA
>JAYVRW010000157.1:0-21617 GCA_043775925.1 Blastocatellia bacterium | reverse complement strand
GAGCATCCAATTTGTTCGTAACTTCGACAATTTCAAAATGCGGTTTTCCTGAGGCATCAACCAAATAGGTGTTTTCTTTGCTACCGTTCGTAGCGATCACGCGATCATAAATATTGTCGTCCATCCCGCGAAATTGCCCTGCGGCTTTGACGGAAGCACCGGGTAAAAAGGTCTGACTCGCAACGGCTGGCTCGACATCACGCAGGCCTTGCTTGATACCTCCGACGCCGGGATTTACTAAGTAATGCAATTTCCCATCTTCGCCGACCAGATATTTTCCCGCTTGAATTTTGGTCTTCCCGTCTCCGGCATCGGTTTCGACTTTAAAACTAATTGCCTGATATTTTTTGCCGTCTTTCACGGGCGGCTGATTGCTGTAAACGGCTTTGGTTTCAGAAGCTGGAACTGTGAAGCTGGGATAATTCACCGGCAAGATATTAGTTGCTTCGGAATTCAACCAGTTCAGTGTTAATCCAATCACCATCGAAGAAGTAAGCGCACCGATCAATAGCGCAATCTGCTGCCATTTCGGAGTCGCGCCAACCAAATATCCGGTTTTCAAATCCTGCGAAGTGTTTCCCGCATTCGCTGCCGCGACACAAACAATTGCGCCAACCGTCAACGCAATCACGCGCTGTTCTGGCCCGATTCGACCAAGCAATAAAAACAGCAGTGATGTGAACAACAATGTAGCGATGGTCATTCCTGAAATTGGATTTGAACTGGAACCAATCGTGCCGCAAATACGCGAGGAAACTGTTACGAAGAAAAAGCCAAAGACTAAAATCAGAATCGCCGAAACAAAATCAACTTCAATTTTCGGCATGAACAGCAACGCAATCAAAAGCAATGTAATGCCACCAACTGTCACGGTAATCGGCAGATCACGCTCCGTACGTTTTGAGGTTTCGCCTGCACTGCCGCCGCTAAAATCTTTCAAGCCGGATTTAAAAGCTTCCAGAATGGTTGGCAAGGAACGCGCCAGACTGACGATGCCGCCCATCGCTACTGCACCTGCCGCCATATAGCGAACGTAGCGGTCAAAGACCTGCCCCGCGCTCATATTGGAAATCAATTCGCCCGCCTGTGCCGGAAAAATATTCGTCGTCAATCCGGCGCCAAAAAACTTCACGATTGGCACTAAAATTAAAGCCGAAATAATTCCACCGCCGAACATGTACGACGCAATGCGTGGCCCGATGATGTAGCCGACACCCAACAATTCCGGTGAGATTTCAGCCGCGACGCGTGCGCTTTGATACCAACCTAAAATCTTGGTCGGGACTTCTTTCCAGAACTGAAGGCCGGTCATTAAAAATTTGTATGCGAAAGCGACACCAAATCCCATGAAAACGGTTTTGGCATCGCTGCCGCCTTTTTCTCCAGCGACTAAGACTTCCGCGCAAGCCGTGCCTTCAGGATAAGGCAAATTCCCGTGTTCTTTGACAATCAGCGAACGTCGGAGTGGAATCATCAACAAAACGCCCAACAAGCCGCCCGCTGCGCCCACAATCGCCGTTTGCATCAGGTCAAGATCAAGCCCCAGAATCAAAAGCGCCGGAATTGTGAAGACGATTCCCGCTGCGATGGATTCCGCCGCTGAGCCAGTCGTCTGCACAATATTATTTTCAAGAATGGAAGCTCGCCCTAACAGTCGCAAAATTGTAATGGATAAAACTGCGATGGGGATCGAAGCGCTGACCGTCAATCCAACTTTTAATCCGAGATAAACGGTAGAGGCTCCGAAAATCAATCCAAAAAGGATGCCAAGAATAATCGCTCTGAGCGTAAATTCCGGCAGAATAGTGTCGGCAGGAACATACGGTTCATGCGTTGTATGGCTGACGACGGGCTTGGAAGCTGCCATGTTGAATCTCCAATGGTGAAATTTCTCAGCGTAGAAATTGCCGGGAAAATATTCTTTTAGCTGTTTGTAACGTAGCGAAAAAGGATGCGGACAAGTGCGCCTGGACGATTTTGCGCGGATGGAATCTTACATGTAACCACAAAAATAAAAAGTAGCGAGAGTCTCGCTACTTTTTATTTTTGAAAATTATTCGTCTTCGTCTTCCATATCGAAGCCGCGATCATCGCGGATGGCGCGTAAAATCTGAAGCGCATATTCAAAATCATTAAAAGCGCTGGTGAAGGCGCGCGCCCGTTCATCAGGGTTTTGTCGTTCGGAAACCTGAGTGTAATGCTTCAACCGCGATTCCAGTGAACCGATGATGTCGCCTAGTTCTGTTTTTCTTTGCTCGTCCATTGTGACTCCTCAAAAGTTGCTGTCTTCAGCTCAGCTTGTTCCATTGCTTCTAACATCGCCAGCGCGTTGGCGTCTATGGTTCCAGCATAAAGTTCAGGATAATCCAGAACGCAGGTCGTGCAGCCAGAATTGCAACAAGGCGGTAGAAGCGAAATATCTATCTTATGATCCATAAGTGCAAAAAAAGCGATGCTCGCTCTGGATAAGATACGCAGCACTATAGAAACAACAGATTAAGCTGTCAAACAATTAACGTGAGAAATTTGAAGAAAGCAGGTGAGGATCGGCTGAGAACGCGCTGGATTTACCTGTTTGCCAGTAATTTTTCATATCGCTGCGCCGCAAAATGAACAAGTACCAGCAAGGCCAAGAACAAAGAAACCGGAAAGGCTAAAAATAATCGGTGACGCATAAGAAAACCTTCAATTCTGACTCAAAATCCTTTTAGAACTAATGACGAACGAAACCGAAAATCATATCCGCCTGACGTGCGCCCAGACTTTTGTTTTGCCCTCATCAGCCTGGAAATTGATTCGATACGATTCTCTGCCCCCTCGTTCGTCATCGTGGAGCAGTATCTATGAATTGGTGAAGCGAAAATACGGGAGCCACAACAGTCCCTCGTGCGGAAAAGCGTGATCCCCAACTGTGGATAGCCACAGGGAGTGATACAAAATTTCTAAAAAAACACATGTCAGGTTTTGAGAGTTCTATTGGTGCCTGCTATCCGTCAAAACTCTTCAGGGCTTTATATTTCAGACAACTGAATAATTCTTGCCACACGAATTAATGACTGTTAAGCTGGCATCCATCCAGGACAATCAATCTAAAATTTTGACGAGACAAGACTTTTTCTAAATCTTGATGTTTTGCAGTCCAGACTGTCCACCTTTGTCAGGCAAATAATTGCGAAACAAAGTTGCACTCATGAACCACAGCGGAGAAGCAATTGTATGCGTATAAGAAATACGATGGTTGAGTATTTGGATAAACATCCTTCGCTTAAATCAGTCGCCAGGTCGGGATTACTGAGGACCTCCCGTGCTTACCATTCATTCGTTGAAGCGTTTCCCACGACGCTCCAACCCGCCACACGACAGATCACTATCGCCATCACTGCCAAATGTAATCTTGGCTGTAAGGGCTGTAATTATCCAAACAATGGTTTCATGGGCGGAGTCATGCTGCCGCTCGAAGTCATCAAATCTGCGTTGGAAGATGCTCGCGCCGCAGGGGTTTCGACGGCCAGATTTTTTGGCGGAGAACCGCTCCTGCATCCGCACCTGCCGGAGATGATCGAATATTCAAATAGCCTGGGATTTGAATCGTATGTGACTTCCAATGGCACGCTTTTGAAAAATCGCTTCCACCAACTTTATGCTGCCGGATTGCGCTTTGTTTCCATGGGATTTTATGGCGTTGACGAACATTACGATGGTTACACACAACGTCCGGGACATTTTCAAAAGTTAGAAGAGAGCCTGTCTTACGTGCGCTCCAATTACGGCTCGGAAGTTAAGTTGCAATTGAACTGGGTGCTGATGCGCCCGACTTGCAATGTTGAAGCCTTACGTGCGGCGTGGGATTTCGCTCAACGCTTCGACATGGTTTTTCATGTTGATCCGGTCTCTTACACATTGCCGTTTTTCAATGATGGGCCGGAAGATGAATTACCGTTCAGAGCTGGCGATGAAGCCATTCTCGCACCTGTCATTGATGAATTAATTCGTCTCAAGCGTTCTGATCCAAACCGATTCTGGCACGGAGAACCTTACCTGCGCTCGCTGCCGGATTGGTTATTACGTCAGGAAGATATGGTGATGCCCTGTCTTTCGTATACGCTGATTTGGGTCGGCGCGGACGGGACAGTACAGCTTTGCGATACTACCTTTCCGTTAGGCAACCTGCATCAGACACGACTGAAAGATATTCTTTACACGCAGGAACATAAAAAAGCTTGCCGCGACGCTTTTCAGGTGAAATGTCCAAATTGTTTATGCGGTAGCGAAACCCGCATTGTGCAACATCGTCCAAGCTTTGCTCGATATGGCGGTTTCGAGAAAACTCCGAATTCAATCTAAAAAACTTTCTGCTGAACTTTTCTGCGCCAACCCTTTTGGCGCATGGGGAACTTTCATGTCCATCCGATCACAGCTCTATGACACCGTAGCCCCACAATTGCGAAAATATCCGCGCTTGAAAAAAATTGCGGTGCAAGCCGATAAACACGTAGATTTATTAAAGCACTCGGTCGCTGAATTCATGCCGCAGATCATTCAACCTGACACACGAAGCCTGACGATTGCTATCACCGCGTATTGCAATCTGCGCTGCACGGGTTGCAAGTATGGACGCGACTTCATGCCAAATTCTCAACTGTCATGGGAAATGGCGCGTGACCTGCTCACCGATGCCAAAGAAGCTGGCGTTGAATATGTACGTCTCTACGGTGGAGAACCGCTGCTGCATCCAGATTTGCCGAAGATGGTCGCGCACTGCGTCAAGATTGGGCTGCGCGTCTACGTCACCACCAATGGAGTTTTACTCAAAGAAAAGGTAGACGAATTATACGATGCCGGGTTGCGGGATTTTACGATTGGTTTTTATGGCGTCAAAGATCATTACGATAATTACGTCCAGCGCAAAGGTAGATTTAACGATCTCGAAGCAAGCCTTGATTATGTTCGTGAAAAGTACGGGATGGAAATTGGCTTGCGCATGAATTGGTTATTGATGCGCCCGTCATGCAGCGTCAAAGCCCTGCACGAAGCCTACAGCTATGTCGAAAAATATAACTTCCCGATGCGCGTAGATTTGGTACATTACTCACTACCGTACTTCACAGAAGGCCCCGAAAAAATACTGCAATTCCGCCCGGAAGATGCTCCGGCAATTCAGGAAGTCACAAAGGAATTAATTCGCCTGAAGCACAATCACCCTGATTTAATTGATCAATCTGCATTGAGTCTGGCTTCGATTCCCGACTGGTTAATCAAAGGCGAAGAAATGCGCGTGCCCTGCGATAAATATCAAATGCTCTGGATTGGCGCGGATGGTACGGTGCAGCTTTGCTATGTGACTTTTAAATTGGGAAATCTGCACGAGACGCGACTACGGGATATTCTGTTCACTCCCGAACACCATCAGGCGGCGCGTGATGCCTTTGCCGTAAAATGTCCGAATTGTCATTGCGGGTATGATTCACGGGTGCATAAACACCTGCCGAGCTTCGTAAAGTATTCGTCAGCATTGGTGCAAATGGGTCGGAGCACCAATCATGCTGCGTAATCGCCCTGCTTCCCTTTTGCGAAAAATGCGGAAGCCCGCACGCAGTAAGGGCGCTGTAGCGGCACACTTACTGCGTGCGTGTTTCTGCATTTTTCGCAAAAAATTTAAGCTCTGTATTTGACAGCACAATCACTTACTTCAATACTGCTGCTTATGCAGAAGGCATTTCTTTTATCCAATTCTGCCTCAATGGTTGCTATGAGGCTCGGCCCACTGGAACGAACCGTCATGGAACAAGTTTGGGCGCACGAAAAAGTCAGTGTGCGCGATGTCTTTTTAGCGCTGAAGGAAAGCTGGGCGTACACGACTGTCCTGACGACTCTGGAGCGGTTGTACAAAAAAGGATTGCTCGAACGACACAAAGACGGTAAGGCATTTTTTTACGCTCCTCGTTGCAGTTCGCAAGAGCTGGAAACAGGGCGTTTGCGCGAAACGATTGATACGATGCTGGGACGAGATGACGGAACCGCCTCGCCAATTCTGGCTACGATTGTAGATACTGTCAGCGAATATGACCGCTCAATGCTGGATGAATTGGATCGCTTAATTAAGGAAAAACGCCGCGCCTTAAAAAATGTAAAGGAGAGCGAAGATGTTTGAACTAATTGGTCTTTGCCTTTCCCTAACTGTATTTTTTGTTTTGCATTTATTGCTTTCGGTAGCATCGAATGTCGTCTGGAAATTCTGTCGGGAGCATCGTTTTGCTTCTGCAACAGTTCGTGCGCAGGTGATTTTTCTTTTCCGCATTTCCCCACTCTTACTTTCCAGTCTGGCAGTGGTTTTGTTGCTGCTTCCAGCGTATTTGATTAATGAACCGCGCCAAAATACTGAGACGATCAACTTGCCTTTAGGACTTTTAGCTTTGGCTTCCGTGTATGGATTATCTTTCGCACTGTGGCGCGTCCTGGCGGCGATTTTAGCGACCCGACAATTGGTCAGGCGTTGGAAAGAAAAGGCGCAAGACATTCACGTTTCAGGGTTGAACGCTCCAGTTTTTCGGCTGACGAATGATTTTCCAGTGATAGCCATTGTGGGAATATTTCGCCCACAGATTTTTATCGCGGATCAATTATTCTCGGTGCTTGATCCAAACGAACTCGCCGCCACCATCGCACATGAACACGGACACCTTTTTGCTCATGATAATCGCAAGCGTGTCTGGCTTCGGCTTTCTCAGGATTTATTGCTCAAAATTCCTTGCGGCAAAATACTCGAAGCAGATTGGAATCAGGCTTCGGAATCCGCCGCCGATGAATTTGCCGCTCGTACTGGAAAAACTGCCGCCCTTGATTTAGCGAGCGCACTGGTAAAAATCGCGCGCACCATTCCATCTGGCATCACCTTGCGCTTTCCACTGGGCGCAGGAATCCTTGGCGAAGATGCCGCTGGAATTACCGGACGCGTCAAATCATTGCTGGAACTTGCTGACACAGGCTTACCAGCAGCTACCCCCTTCTTATCAAAGAAAACTCTATTTGTACTCGCCTTTTCCGGCTCAGGAACAGTGCTGTACTGCTTACTTAATGCCGCCTCAATCCTTACGCACATCCACGAAATCGCCGAAATAATTGTCGCCGGGTTACAGTAGAGCCATCTACGATGCCTGGTAGTAGGTGACTCAGTTCGCTACTATCCCAGTTCTCAGTTTTCAAAATAAATTTTCAGGCGTTGCCCAGATGATTATTATGCTTGCTATTTTCCACCGTATAACTTTATTGCTTGGTTTAATGATTTTATTTGGACTGCCTGCGGCTTTTGCGCAAGCGTTCGTCGAAGTTACAGGCGAAGTGAAAGATGCCTCTGGCGCAATTGTGCCAAACACAACGGTGAGTGTAGCAAATGCGCGACGGTCGGCGCTGGCAACCACTGTGACCGATTCGACAGGGAAATTCACTTTAAAAATTAGTTCCGGTAACTACGAAATGATCGTGAGCGCTCATGGATTTGCTGCACGACGACAGGCGCTAACGATTTCTGCCAGCCAGCCGGCAAGGCTTGAAATCATACTCAACCCTGGCTCAGTTCGAGAGGAAATTACCGTGTCAGCCGATGTTGGGCTAGTGCAAAATGTCGGCGAAACTACGCAACAAGTGAATGTCATTGGCGAAGAAATTCTCGACCAACGAGCGAAGGCTGTCCTGGCGCAGGTTGCACAGGAAGAACCCGGCCTTCAGTTGCAACGAACCAGCCCAACCATTGGCGCTATTTTTGTGCGCGGATTGACGGGCGCTAAAGTAGCAACCTATGTGGATGGCATTCGTTTTTCGACAGCGGCGATGCGCGGTGGCATTAATACATTTTTTAACCTGAATGATGCCAGCAACCTGCAAGCAGTTGAAGTTTTACGCGGGCCGAACAGCGCCCAATTTGGCAGTGATTCGATTGGCGGCAGTGTCCAGTTAATTTCACGATCACCATTTTTTACTGCCGATAAACTTGAGATACACGGGCGCATTAGTACAACGTACAACAGTGCCGATCAAAGTTTTGGCGGAAACACATTAGCGACCTTTGGCGGCCAAGACCTCGCCGTATTAGTGAATCTGGTTGCGCATCGCGGCAACACGGTGCGCAGCGGAGGCGGCTTTGATACGCACGCGGCGGTAAATCGTTTTCTGGGGCTTCGTTCGGATATTTTGGGTGAGCGTTCGACCGATACGGGCTACACAAACTACGGTGGCTTGTACAAAATGAATTACAAGTTTACCCCGAACGATCAGCTTTCTTTGCATTACAATCGCGCCCAGATAGACGGCGGCAAACGCTTCGATCAAACGCAGGGCGGCGATGGAAATCTAATTGCCGAGCTACGGAATTTCATGTTGGATTTCTTTTACGGACGCTACGAAAGGTTTTCGGCAGGGCTGTTTGATACCGTAGCGATTTCTTATTCATACAATGCACAACGTGAAGAGCGCGTAAATCAGGGCGGTAACGGCAACCCAACTGGAGCCATTACGCATCAGTACGAGCGCACTTCAGTTAATGGTTTTCAAGTCCAAGCCAACAAGCAATGGAGCAACCGTAACAATCTGACGGTAGGCGGTGAGTATTATCACGATTTTGTTCGCGCTCCATCGTTTTCGCTGAACCCCGTCAATAATGCCATTTCGATTGTGCGTCCGCGTGTGCCGGACAAAGCGACATACAACAGCGCAGGAATTTATGTGCAGGATATTTGGAACGTGATTCCATCGCGGCTGCGCTTGATTGGCGCGCTGCGTTATGGCAGAGCCGCCTACAAGTCACGGACAGCATATAGCCCGCTCGTCAAGGGCGTGGCGCTCTGGCCTGATGATGCGTTGACAGCCAATGCCGTAACGCCACGCTTTGGCGCAGTCGTAACGCTCGCGCCGGGATTCACGGTATCAGCGCAAGCCAGTCGCGGCTTTCGCACTCCACACATCACAGACCTTGGCACAGTAGGATTGACAGGCAATGGTTTTGAAGCCAATGCCACTGACCTTTCCGGCAAAGGCGCAGTTATTGGTTCGACTGGAGACCGCAATGCCACCTCTACCGGATTGCCTGCCGAGCAGTTGAAACCAGAGACAAGCTGGACGTATGAAGGGGGCGTCCATCTTCACCGCCACCGTATCAACATTGATGTCAACGGATTTGCCAATAACATTTATAACAACATCGTGCTGCAATCATTGATCCTGCCGCAAGGTGCAGTCGGGCTACAAATCGGCGATCAAAAAATTTCCTCACAGTTAGCCAGCGGCGTAGTCTTTGTCCCGGCATCAACCAATCCGGTCTTGATCCGTTCAAATTTTGGCGATTCACGCATTTATGGCGTCGAGCAAAAAATTGAAGTGCGGCTCACCAATAGTTTGAGCTTCGGGCAGAATTTCACTTACCTGCACGCCGCCGATAAACGCACGGGATTGCCACCCACGATTGAAGGCGGAACGCCCGCGCCACAAGGAAATTTGCGCCTCCGTTACGAAGCGCCTCGTCATCGTTTTTGGGTAGAGCCGTATCTTTACGGCGCACGCAAACAAGATCGCTTGTCCACCCTTGATTTGGATGATCGGCGGACAGGAGCTACCCGTTCACGAGCGAATATTGCCAGCTTCTTTGCCCGTGGAGCTTTTGCGCGTGGATTAATTCTTGCCGGAGCAGATGGAAAATTCGGGACTGCCGATGACATTTTGCGTCCGACCAACGAGACATTAACTCAAGTCCAAAATCGTGTTTTGGGCAGCGCCAACAGCGCTCCGCTTTACACCTACATTCCAGGCTTTATGACCTTCGGGGTACGCGGCGGATTTCACCTCGGCGAGCGTCACGACATACTTTTTGACTTGGAAAATCTCAACGACAAAAATTATCGTGGTATCAGTTGGGGAATGGATGCGCCGGGGCGAGGGTTGAGTTTTCGTTATATTTATAAATTTTAGAACGTAGTGCGGGCTGCCAGCCCGCGCATTAAACCAACATCACAAATTATTCCAGAAAATTGGAGAACTGCCAGCCTCAATCCACGGGCTGGCAGCCCGTGGTACGGCTTAGCAACGCCGCCCCCCAGGTAAATCCCGCCCCAAAAGCAAGCACCAAAATATTTGCATTTGGTTTGAAGCGTTGTGATTCTTGCGCTTCAGCTAAAGCAATAAAGGCAGAAGCTCCACTGGTATTCCCGTAACGATCCAGATTCACGACGATGCGATTTTCTTCCACTTCTAATTTCTTTCCGAGCGCACGCAACAAATTCAGGTTTGCCTGATGCGGAATAATTAAATCAATTTCGTCGAACGATAAATGATTTCGTAATAGAATTTCTCGCGCTGCATCGGTCAGCTTTCGGACAGCCTGCAAGATCACCGTTCGCCCATTCATGCTTGGAAATTGCTGATGTGCGGCGTCAAGCCATTTCGCGCCATTGGCAGTTCCCGGAGAGCGTACACCAAGGTCTTCCGCAAAATTTCCATCGGATTCAATCAGCACCTCAACCACACGCAAAGATGAATTTGGCGCCGGCTGATGGCTCACTGCGAATGCGCCTGCACCATCACCAAAGAGCATACTGATTTCCGCGCTTCGCGGATTGAGATCAAGGCCTTTTGATTGGGCTTCGGCTCCAAAACACATGATATTTTTCGCAACTTTTGACGCAATTAATCCATTGGCAATTTGCAGGCTGTACAAAATCGAAGCGCAGCCATTGCGAATGTCCAATGCCGGAATCATTCGACAGCCTTCCAGTTTTCTTTGCACCAATGGAGCAATCCCAGGAACCTGATAATCAGGCGAAAGTGTCCCGCCAATCAGATAATCAATTTCTTCGGCTTTGATTTCAGATTTCTGCAAGGCATTTTTTACTGCTTCGTGGGCTAAATCTGAAGCCGCTTGATTCGCATTCACCCAACGCCTTTCCCGAATGCCTGAATTCGTTTCAATCCATTCAGGCGTCACGCCGAGCAATGGAGCCAGCTCCGCATTCGTCACAATTCTTTCCGGCAAAGCCGTGCCAAAAGCCGTCAGATAACAGCTCATACAGCGACTCCCGCCTTTACCATGTAGTCTTCAATTTTCACCATCGTCTCAAATGTTTCCGGTCGCAGCTCGGCATCACTGACACGAATTCCAAATTCGTTTTCGAGTAGTGTGACGAATTCAACGAGTGAAAATGAATCCAATAATCCCGCCTCGAACAACGAAGTATTCCGATCCGGCATTTCAGTTCGCGCTTCTTTGGCAGCTTGATTTAAGTAGGTAATGATTGCATTTGGTAACATATTTTTTCCTTTCTAGTGATGGCAGAAGCCTGCGCGTCAGCAAAGGCGTCAGTACTGAGGAAGTTATTTCCAGGGTACACCTGCCCTCCTTAACAGTCGGGCTTCTGCCGTTATGCCTTCGGAACAGTCCGTTCATACGCCCGAATTAAAGCGTCTTGGATCAAAGTCCCAACAATTTCTGATCCGTCATACGTTGGATGCGTCAAATCCCCGCCCATCAAAACCGGTTTGGATTCGCGCCATTTGGCTACGGTTCCATCGCCACCCATCGCTGTGAAAGTATCGAAAAAAGCGCAGCCTAATTCTGCTGCCATTCTCCGCTGGGCTTCGATTAATTTAGGGATCGTTGGGCGCGTGATAATTTTTCCACCAGCACCGCGCTTGCCACGATCCATCGGGCCAACGAACATTATTGAAGCCTCTGGCAACGCTGCGCGAATTCTTCGCACTACCTCTTTGGTATCTTTTTCGTAAACGTCCATCGGCCAATTTTCATACTCACTTTCATTTGCGCCGTAGCCCAAAATTACTAAATCAGGATTGCGATGACGCAATTGCTCAAGCCAACTCGTTTCGTCCATGTAGTGATTGAGCAGTCCGATAAAGGCTCCATTAATACCGAGTGAATCGTATTGAATCCCACGAGCGCCAGACTCCATCACAACGCCATACATTCGGAGTTCCCCATTGCCGACAGATTTTATTTCAAGCGCGTGCGTTCCGCTTTCGACTTTGACCTGATGAAAACCTGAACGCTTTTCATTGCCCGCAGTTGAGACGCGACCACGCGAAATCCCATCAATCATGACTTCAAATTCTCCACCGTTCGGCTGCGCCCAATAATAAATGTCGAACGCGGAAACGGATTTCCCGACTTCACCTTCTTCGGCAGTACTGAAATGTGCGACTGCACCTGCGCTGTGGGTCGTAAAACTCGTGCCACCGAAGCCGTACCGATGATCGCCTTTGGCAATAAACATCGGATCACTCTCCCACGCTTCGCTGGCCCAGTGCTTGATGCCGAAGTGGTAGTACCAATTCCAGGGCTTTGAAAACAGGACGAAACCGTGTCCGGCATCGCCAAATCGCATCTGCAATTTGCGACGCACCGTCGAAGTAATCCCATCGCCCGTAATCGGAGAGTCGCCATAATGCGAAATGCGCGTGATGTGATTTCCGGCTTCCGTTTTTTGTAGCGAAGCCCATAAATGTTGGAGCGATTTCCCCGAAGCATCTTCGATTTCACCGGGAGTCGTGGAAACGACGGAAGCAATCCCAGAAGGTGGCTCGTTTGATTGCACTTGTTTGGAAGTTGCCAATTTCGCCAACGATTCAGGGAGTGCTAATTGCCATTTTCGCATTCCCGGAACCGCGAATGGAATCAGCGATAACAGGACGAGGCATGTGATCGAATGGGCGGTTTTATTGTGTAGAATCACCATAATAATCTTTCGTTACTACATCGTAACGCGGGCGGCTCGCCCGCGATCTACGGGCGAGCCGCCCGTAGTACGTCAATAATTTTTTCAAAATTTCGCGTAAATAAATGGCACAACATCGCTGCTGGCGATCTGGTACAACCCCATTGCTAACCCTGCTAATACTGCCGCTTGCACGGGTGCAGGCAGCCAATCAAATCCGCTCTGCAATCGCTTCCACCAATTTTCTGGCAGCCAATTTGCCGCGAGCGTCAGGACAATAATAACGACAATCGGAGTCGGTAAATTTGCGGTGTTCGTAGTCCGCGCTCCCAGTGAGCGAAACACTTCTCGTGCGTGTGAAAAACTGTCAGCACGAAAGAAAATCCACGTCAGGCAGACAAAATGAAACGTCATAAAAACGCTCACTGTCCTAATGAAAAATGAATTCGGTGAATACCATTTCCAGCCCTTACGAAGGGATTCAAATTTGCGAGTGAACGCTAATCCGACTCCGTGCAAGCTGCCCCAAATCACAAAAGTCCACGCTGCGCCGTGCCACAATCCGCCAATCATCATCGTCACGATCAGTCCTGAATACAGTACTGCGCTGCTTCGTGGGCGTAATTTCGTGATGGAGAAAAACACGTAATCCCGCAGCCACGTCGAAAGCGTGATGTGCCAGCGACGCCAGAATTCTGGCAAATCTTCCGCCCGATACGGCGCATTAAAATTCAGCGGAAGCGCGATGCCAAGTAACAATGCCGAGCCAATTGCAACATCGCTATAACCCGAAAAATCCGCATAAATTTGTACCGCATAGCCATAAACGCCAGCCAGCATTTCCAGCGATGAATATCGTTCTGGAAAATCGAACACACGATCTACAAAATTGGCGCGGAGGTAATCCGCAATTGCAATTTTTTTGATGAGTCCTATGGCAATTAAAAATAAAGCTTGTCCGCCCTGCTCTGAAGTCAGCGGCAAATGATTTCTGAGCTGCGGCAACAAATGCTTCGCACGATTGATCGGCCCCGCCACAATGCTTGGGAAGAAAGAAAGATACGCAAAATATTCCATCAACGATTCTGCTGGCAGCGTAGTTTTTCGGTACACATCTACCACGTAGGCAATGGACTGAAAGATAAAAAATGAAAGCCCCAACGGAACCAAAACCTGAAGCGCGAGCACACTGGATTTAATGCCAAAGAAACCCAAAAGATTCCCGCCGGATTCAATAAAGAAATTCGCATATTTGAAAAAGCAGAGGATACCGAGATCAATAAATAATGAAAGAAAAAGTAAAGTTTTTCGCTTGCGATTTTCATCATTTCGATGAATCAATCGCGCTAGATAAAAATCAGAAAGTGTCACAGTAAGCAATAAAATCAATGGCTTCACGCCGGACTGCACGTAAAATAATGCGCTGATGATTGCTAATAATCCCGTGCGCCATTTGGGTTTTGTCAACCAGAACGCGAAGAAGACTGTGATGAGGAAAATAAAATAATTAAGGTTGGTGAATTGCATATTTATGACAGTGGTTCGATACGAATAAGTTATTGAGATAGCAGCTCCAGGGGAGCCACATATTTATAGAAACGTTGATTTTATTGCATCTCAAGCTCCATCGGAGCGGCATCTGCTATTTCGCTCCGATGGAGCTGATAATTCATACTCATAACATTTTCTATAAATATACCGCGCCGCTGGCGCTGAAAACTTCGCTCCCCTTCATTTTTGAAAATACTGGTACTCACTCATCAACTCCGCATACAGCGAATTCGCCACTAACTGATAGCCTGCCAGCGTCAAATGCACATGATCTTTTTGGGCAAGTTTCGGTGAAATTTGCGCCCAGCGATTGATCGCCCCGGCTCCGCCCATCGCCTGAAATTGATTCCAGAAGGCGGCTCCCTCTTCAAACGCTGCGTCTCGTTGCGTTTGAATTAAGGCAGGCAATGATTTGAGCGAATACCATTTCCCTTCTCGAAAAATTGCTCGATCCGGCGGAGCGATTACCAGCAATGAAGCCTCTGGCGCGGCGTCTTTAAAGTGTTGCAATAACCGCGTAAAAATTGATTTATACTCAATTAAATCAAGGTCAGCGTCGCCTGCTTCGTTCGTGCCATACGCAATCACAATCAATGACGGCGGGGATTTTTCCAATTCTTTTTTAAGAACTTTCCAATCCCATCCAAGCGGTTTCGTAGCCCTTGCGCCATTGATTCCCTGTGGTTCGTAATTCACATTTTCAATCCCAAAATCGTGCTGAAAATTAAGGCGCAACTTGCCCGTCAGCCAATCGGCTGCGACGTGAGAATCGCCGTAGTGAATGATACGCACTCGCTGTTCATCGGACAGCGAAAGTGATGCAAAGAAATGCTGCAACGCTGTGCCGGAAGGGTCTTCGATGGGTTGCGGCTTCATCAGATCTGCCGCGCTACATTTCTTCGTTACGGCTACCAGCAAAAAAATTGTGATGACGAAGAGGGCTAACCCAACTGTGCGCCCTGCCCTCATCGGCTGTGTGAAGAAAGAGAATTGTTTTAGCGCATCGTTCGTCATCGCTGCGCAGTATCGCTGATTTCATTGGATGAAAATACGTGCGAGCCAACAGGATGCAACGCGGCACGCAGCGGCGGGCGGATGTGGGAAGCCACAAATTGTTAGCCGCGAATTTCACGAATTAACACGAATATTTTTAGACAGGATTGACAAGATTTATGGCAAGATTTTCAAGAAATTCAAGCGATCAACCCCTGTTAATCTTGAAAAAAATCTTGTTAATCATGTCTTCTTGGATTCGTGCTAATTCGTGAAATTCGCGGCTAACTCTTCTGCATCTCAGAATTTATTTTTTTCTTGAATTTGCCCAATTGGTCTGACCTGTAGCAAGATAGCGTTTTGCATTCAAATTCATTTTTTCAGGAAGGTTATTCATGTCAGAGAAGAAAAAACTTCGTAGTCAGGACTGGTTCGGCAAGATGGACAAAGCCGGATTTATTTATCGTAGTTGGATGAAAAATCAGGGCTTACCCGATCACGTTTTTGATGGTCGCCCCGTCATTGGAATTTGTAATACGTGGTCGGAATTGACGCCGTGCAATGGACATTTCCGCGACATCGCCGAGCGCGTCAAACGTGGCGTGTGGGAAATGGGCGGCTTCCCGTTGGAATTCCCGGTGACTTCGACCGGAGAAACATTGATGCGTCCGACCGCGATGCTCTTTCGAAATCTCGCCAGCATGGATGTCGAGGAATGCATCCGCGCTTATCCGATTGACGGCGTAGTCCTGCTTGGTGGCTGCGATAAAACTACGCCTGCATTATTAATGGGAGCTGCAAGTTGTGATGTACCTGCCATCTTCGTCAGTGGTGGCCCGATGCTGAACGGAAAATATCGCGGCACAGATATTGGCTCCGGTACGGCGGTCTGGCAATTCAGCGAAGAAATGCGCGGCGGTCGGATGACGGAAGAAGAATTCTTTTCAGCGGAAGCCTGTATGAGCCGCTCCGCCGGACATTGCATGACGATGGGAACTGCTTCGACAATGGCTTCGATGGTTGAAGCGTTAGGCATTGGACTCCCGACCAATGCAGCGATTCCCGCGTCTGATTCACGTCGCTACGCGCTCGCGCATCAAGCCGGACGCCGCATCGTAGAAATGGTGAAAGAAGATTTGACGATCTCAAAAATCCTCACCCGCGAAGCCTTTGAAAATGCCGTCAGAGTCAATGGAGCTATTGGCGGCTCAACCAATGCAGTTATCCATCTGCTCGCCATTGCTGGTCGCCTTGGTATTGATTTCGCATTGGAAGATTGGGACAAACTTGGCAAAGAAATTCCTTGTTTGCTGAACCTCATGCCATCAGGAAAATATCTGATGGAAGATTTTTATTACGCTGGCGGCTTGCCCGTCATCATTCGTGAGCTTGGCGATTTGATTCATAAAGACGCGCTGACAGCGAATGGCAAAACCATCGGCGAAAATGTAGCGAACGCTGAATGCTTCAATCGTGAAGTAATTTTCCCCATCGAAAATCCCT
Organism: Blastocatellia bacterium; assembly: GCA_043775925.1. Lineage (GTDB taxonomy): Bacteria > Acidobacteriota > Blastocatellia > RBC074 > RBC074 > JAFDVL01. The sequence goes on along the minus strand of JAYVRW010000157.1, from coordinate 4,857 downwards.
TCAAACCCGATGGCGGAATCGCCGTCCTCCACGGCAATCTTTGCCCGAACGGAGCCGTCCTGAAACCGTCCGCCGCGACGCCAGAATTACTCAAACATCGTGGACGCGCCGTCGTCTTTGAAAATATCGAAGACTTCCACGCCCGCATTGACGACGAAAATCTTGACGTAGATGAAACCTGTATTTTAGTCCTGAAAAATTGCGGACCCAAAGGCTATCCCGGAATGCCCGAAGTCGGAAATATGCCGTTGCCACCGAAAGTTTTGCGTCAAGGAATTACTGACATGGTGAGAATTTCCGACGCCCGCATGAGCGGGACAGCTTATGGAACTGTAGTCCTGCACGTCTCCCCTGAAACCGCTGCCGGAGGCACGTTAGGCTTAGTCCAAAACGGTGATTTCATCGAAATGGATGTCGAAGCCAGACGCTTGCATTTAGATGTCTCTGATGAAGAATTAGCCAAACGCCGTGAAGGTTGGATTCCTGAAAAACCTCACGCTGACCGTGGCTATTATAAGCTCTACATTGATCATGTGATGGGCGCGGACAAAGGCGCAGATTTAGATTTTCTGGTGGGAAATAGTGGAATGATTGTAACGCGCGATTCACATTAGTACAGACCGAAAACGAGACCTGACCTGAGGCTGAATGATACAGCCTCAGGTCTTTTTTATTTTGGATTACTAACAGTCACGCATACAGAGCAGGTCGGCAATAAATTAATGTGCAGCCCCTCCCAGCGTCAGGCCCAGCGACATCATTATTTCTCGTAACGAATCTGAAAATTGCGCCCCCGCGATAGCCAGCAAAGGTAATAAACCGTGAATCACTACCTGTAAGATAAACTGGCTGTTCCAATTTAACTCCCCTGGTTTAGTACCCGACAGTAAACTCAAAGTAGGGTTACGATTCATCTGGATAAAGACCAGCATCGTGACAACAACGACGGTCAGAATTGTAATCCAGTTGAAAATCAGTAGTGGTGACATGGGTTGAAACGGATATGTCAGCATGGCGGCGAGCATCAGCAGGAGTCCTGCCGTTACAAAGAACACCAGATTCTGCATCTGCGCCATCACATACTGCAAATAACCGATCAATCGTGAGACCAGAAATAACTCACCTCGCTCCAGAATTTCCTTTGGTAGATCGGTGATGGTAATCAAATCAGTACGAGTTTGTGATTGGTATGGTAGCAAGCTAACCGGTTCCGTAGCTAGGTTGTTGGCTGAACCGGACAGGGCTGGTTGAGGTTTTCCTTGTAGCTCTGTAATCCATTGCTTGCGGACGATACTCGCCACATCATAGCTCAAGTCAACTAGCTTGCTTCGTACCCTGGTTCTCGCATCGAATGCCAGTTGCCATTCACCGATGGCATCAAAGTGATAGGCATCCGACAGTGCCCCCTCCGCTGTTTTGATGTGAAGGGGGTTCACCTTCGAGCTATATCCGGGGTTAGATTTTTGGATGACCTGCCAAAAAATGCGCGCCTGACCTACCGATTTGGTTAAAGTCGTAAAGGTCGGGATGGGCGAAGAAATATCCAATCGTAATCTACCGAGTACAGGGTCAGTTTCAGGATCAGGCATCCGATACCCCATTAAGAGCGGATGCCAGGATAAGCGGGTCAATAATTTATTGGTTGCCGCCCAGATCGCCAGAAACCGCACGAAATTAAAGGTGATGGCGAGATAAGCCATCGTAAAAAGCGCGGTGATCCCTCTGTTATACCAACCACCTTCCACCGATGGCATCATATCAACCCCCATCGTCATCAGGCAGGCTAGTACCATCCCAGTCGCAATCGAACGCCAGCCTGGTAATTGATTAATCGGACAACTGATTAATCGGTAAATTTTTTGTTCATGCTCGCAGAGTCCTTCACTGGTCTGTTCCAGAATTCCTGCAGCCGAAACATCCTGCCCGACCTCTAAGGAGAGAAACCCAAGTTCGCTGCCGTTGAGCCGACTGTGGCTCTGGTTAGACTGTAAAGGCCTCCGACGCTCCAGCAATCGCAGCCGCCGCAATGAGCTGAGCGACCAGGTCAACGTGGCAGTGGCGATTAACGCTAAAGGCATTAAGGGGGAAACTCCGCTGAAATTACCAACGGTTCGCTCCCACAGTAAAAGTAATGTCTCGGGTTTAGAAGCGATGAAAAAGGTGAGAAAGTGAAAAAAAACCAAGAGAATCAAGGCAACCAGTGGCATCCCAATGACAAAGGTCACAAGTACTCCAAAGTCACGCTTGCTATAGGTATTCCGATGTCTGATTTTATCAGGTAAGGCATCAGCCCAGCTTATGCGGAGCTGCCTGGTACTCCTGTAGAGCGCAATCACTTGTAAAATCACAATACCGGTAGTGCTCAGTAGACCAAAAATAATCAGCCCTTTATCCCAGGCAGCAAAACTACGCCAATAGCCACGATACCAAACAGGAACCGCTGAAATCAGCCAGACAGGGATACTCAGACACAACATTGCTAACAAACATCCGGTGAGATGGACTTGCCGCATTCCGTTCAGATTATTACCGCCGGGAGAAGCCAGGTCTCCAAAAATCATCCACACGAATTGAGAAGAAATACTTTTCGGCTGCCCCTTTTCCTGCTCGACCTGATAAACCGCCTTCGCAGGTTTAACTTTGCCAAGGTACTGCTGACGAAAACTGCGGAGTTTATCAATAAGTCTTTTTCCAACTCGCCAGAACGTCGATAACGCGCCATATGTTGGCAACAGGCAGACGAGTAAAATCAAACCGTAGAAAGCAATGAACGAGGCTTGGGAATGTAACCGCTCCCGACTCTTGAGTAATTCTTTTTTCTCCAAGGCAGAAGGTTCTAACAAAGCTTTTTGATAAAGATATTCCTCCGGTTGAATCATGTTGCTTCTTTCACTTTTCGACAAAACATCTAAATACTTTTGACTGAGTTCCAAAGTGGTCAGCGGCCAGATATTGTCGCGCCCTACCACGCTCAACCACAAGGCAGGGCCTCGAAATTTGGTAGAGTCAGACACAGCCTCTCCGAACGAAGGCGGCTCGTATTCCTGCATCGCCTCAGGGCGATCTAGTAAGGCCAACGCAGCATTGTAAACACCTTGTGCGGATTGCACCGGAAATTGCAGCCAACGCTTCTGCTGGAAAAACGATGGCGACCAGAGCTTGCTTTGCGGCGCCAGCGGGTAGGTCGAAATCAAGAGCGAACCCTGTAAATCTCGATTCACTTCAGGATGTAAAAAGAGTAATTCGGAACTCTGAAAAAACAGCACCAGATTCGGACTATGACGGCGAATTTCACGCGCCAGAAAAATGCGGTCGCGGATGTCCGTCGCGACGATGCCCAGATAACGAATATGTTCCCTTTCGATTTCCTCTAAAATGGTCGCCAGTACTACCTCTGCATAACTGGCGGAGACATCAGAATAAATGGGGACGCTGGTTCCCTGATCCTCGTCAAGTGGCAGCCGCGTCATTGACGATTGGAGGTTGAAAGGGTCATTCGCTCCTTTACCCCGAATGGTTTGATTCTTCGAGGCCATACTTCGTAGTCGTGAGATATGAAGCGGAAAAGTCAGATTCAGAACATAATTTTTGTAATTTCCAAACTTGAATTCTTCAGGCTTGGGTTTACCGGTCGGAGTTGGACCCGGCACAGGTTGATTGTTTTTTTCAGGTGACGATCTGACAGTTTGTCCATACGCGGTGGTTCCCTCAGTCAAGAGCGCGACCTCAGGGTGATGCGAGTTTCCGGTAGGAGTAGTGATCGTTTTGAGCCGATTCAGTAAGTAGTCATAAAATGCCTGACGCGCATAGTCATCCGGAAAAAGTGTACTGTTCCAGATAATAGTTGAGCCAGGGCATAAATTACCGACACCCCTATCCGTAAATTCCTTTTGATTCACAGCGGTGGCTGTTCCGATAACTTTAACCGTAAAGGGACAGGCGAGACCCTTTGTATTGAGCCAATCTTTTAGCGCCATGCTCAGGGAAGTGGCCGAACCCGACAAAGCCGGTCCCAACACTTTCAATTCACTGCTGTCCCGACTGAGTTCATACACCTGCTGCAAAGCATTTTTTAATGCTTCTTTATGAACGCCGCTGGTCGGAGTTTCCCCGACTAAAAACATGACCAACAACTTAGTTTTACCTTCCACACTTTTGCGAAAAAGAATCACTCCGGGCGTTCGCTCGAATTCATCTTTCTCAGGTTGGACAGTATTTTTTTCAGTGGTGCTTTCCGCTGCCACCTTCCGATCCTTTTTCCAGGGGAATTTAAGTCGGTCTTGCACATAGCCATCCGTTTCGGCAGCGCGCTGAAGTGCGTCAAAATAGGCGTCTGCCAGGTAGGGTAAGCGAGATTGCTCCGGGTCAGGAATGGTGGCAATCAGCCATTTCACTTCAACGGCTGCCAGTTTTTTGGTCAGTGAACTTTGAGAGCCTACTGGTATGCCAAAAAACTCTGCCATTAACCCCGTTGCCCGGGATTTCTCCACAGCTATATCTTTGGCTGACGTGGGTGGCGTCGGAACTGTTGTTGGTTGTTTCTCCGGTTCTTTTTCAGCGAGAGAAGAAGTTGGCAGTGGCAGGCCGGTATAAAGCACGAACAGCATGGTGACAAATGCGGTGGCGCCAACAGTGGTGTTACGGTTGTTCATTAGTATCCCCTTCAATTTGATCGTAGGAAAAACAGATAGACACGAACCAGTCCGTCTCCTTTTCCTAGCTTTGCTTACGGGGCGAAATTGTAGTGACTTTCAACTGGGGAGTAGGGATACAACGAGATAGCTTGCTGAGGTTCCCTTTTTGGCTTTTCAGGTAATCAGTCTAATTAAATATTAATAATGGCTCGTATATTCTTGC